>JAZPYU010000025.1:0-2260 GCA_045544295.1 Ructibacterium sp.
GGTCATCGTGTGGGGATATGCGGAAAAGCCGTCACAGATGATGGGAAAATCAAAACATTCCGGGAAGTGAGTTCTTTAAATTTCAGGATTGCCCACCAAATCATCGGTCTTGCCGATAGTGTGATGGACCATATTATCAGCGGAAGCCAGGTGAATAGTGTCCTGATTATCTCGCCACCGCAAATGGGAAAGACAACCTTGCTTCGGGATATCACAAGGCAGGTTTCCAATCGGGGTTTTAAAACCGGCGTTGCCGATGACAGAGGAGAACTTGCGGCGATGTATGGCGGCGTTCCCCAAAATGATATTGGTGCGCAGACTGATGTGATTGATAATGCCCCCAAAGCAGAGGCGATGGTAATGTTACTTCGCACTATGTCTCCCAAGGTGATGATTAGCGATGAAATTGCTTGTAAGGAGGACGTAGATGCCATTCGGTTGGCGCATGGAACGGGAGTTTCCATCATTGCTACCACCCATGGCGCTGATATTGAAGAGGTCAAAAGACGGCATCTCCTTGCCCCGTTGTTCCGCGATAAAGTTTTTCAAAAAGCCATTTTATTAAAGCGGGATTTTTCTATGGTAGATTCCGTCGCCTATACCCGTAGCGTTTCTTTATGATGCAGTGGTTGGCAAGTGGTGTGGTGGTACTGGGCTGTGGCTATATTGGACTGGTTCTGGCGTCTATGATGGATAGCAGAATCAAACAGATAGAAGAAACTGAAGGAATTTTCCGGCAACTGGCGTTTAATATTACCTTTCTTTCCATGCCTTTTGCACAGGCCCTCTCTGAGGCATCCGGAACCCAAAAAGGAGCGGTGGCAGAGTTGTTCCTTTCTTTGGCAATGGAAATAGAAGATAATCCGGAAAAACCCTTGCCCCAATCCTTCCAATGTGTCGCGGGCAAGGCAGTCGGCATTGATATGAAAGAACCGGAGCGGGATATCATCATAGAGTTTCTTTCCCGGGCGGGAAAAGGTGACAGACAGGAGATGGCAGATGGGATACGTTTAACCCTTGCGAAACTGGAAACTAAGCGGGAAGAGTTACTTGATAAACAAAAGCGTGACGGGAAAATGTGCCGGGGTTTGGGGTTTTTGACAGGAATGCTGATTGTACTTATATTACTTTAGGAAAGAGGTGAGGCAATGGACGGTGTAGAATTGATTTTCAGGGTGGCGGCCATCGGTATTTTGGTAGCGGTATTAAATACGCTTTTGGTACGTGCCGGCAGGGAAGACCAGGCGATGATGACCACCATTGCCGGATTGGTGGTGGTGCTTTTGATGGTGGTAGAAGAAATCAGCAATCTTTTCGAAACCATCAAAAGCGTCTTTGGGTTATAGTTATGGAAATTTTACAGATGATTGGAATTGGGCTGGTGACGGCAATTCTTTCCTTGTTAATCAAACAACATCGACCGGAATTTGCCATTGCTATACCGCTTTTGGGTATGTCGGCAATCTTTTTTGCGTTGTTTCCCTATTTAAAAGAAACCGTGAACATCTTCCGGCAATTGGGTGAAAGGGTGGGTTTGGAAAGCCAATATTTGCAGTTGATGATGAAGATTATCGGTGTTGCTTATCTCAGCCAGTTTTCCGCTGAACTTTGCCGGGATGTGGGAGAGAGTTCCATTGCCGGAAAAATCGAATTGGCGGGGAAATTGTTGATATTGTCTCTTTCTATGCCCATGGTGTATCAATTTATGCAGTTGGTGGATGCGATGATTCATTTTTAAGGGGAAGAAAATGCAAAAGATAGGACTATTATTGGTTTTCTTTTTGTGGATGCCACTTGTTTGCTATGGAGAGACCCCCACAGAAGAAATTTTAAATGACTATACAACGTTGTATGGCGATATCCTGGAAGAGGGGCTGGAAGGAATCGGGGCAGAGGAAAGTTTTACCCGATTGGTTTCTGATTTCAGCATAAAAGAAATGCTTTCAAAGTTGATAAAAGGGGAACTGGCGATTACCCTGCCGGAACTTTTTAAAATGATTGGCAGAGAGTTATCCGGGGAGGTGTATCGCAGCAGTAAATTGATGGCATTGGTGCTGACGGCTTCCATTCTTTGTGCCTATTTGATGGGACTGAAAGAGGGTTTTGGGGAAAAAGGTGTCACTCAGGCGGCATATTATACCTGCTATCTGGTGATTGCAGGCGTATCCGCAACGGCGCTTTATGATGTGGCAGGTTGTGTCAGGGAGGCTATTGCAAACCTTGCACTTTTTATGGAAATGATGGTGCCGGTGGTAATGAC
>JAZPYU010000026.1:0-2688 GCA_045544295.1 Ructibacterium sp.
CCCAAGAGGGGTCTCTTACTTTGCTTTCTGAACTCGATATTATGCAAGGTGACCCGGACGGCAATCTTCGTCTTGATGACCCGGTTACCCGGGCGGAATTTACCAAAATGGCGGTGGCAAGTTCTGCCTATCGCAACAGCGTTGCCAAAAGCCTTTCTATCTCACCCTTTCCTGATGTTACCTATCAACATTGGTCTGCGCCCTATGTCAGAGTTGGCGTTACCAATGGATTGGTCAGCGGTTATCCGGATGCTACCTTTCATCCGGACGACGGAGTTCTTTTAGAAGAGGGCGTCACGATGATGCTCCGGGTTTTAGGCTATACCGACAGCGACTTTGGTGTTTCCTGGCCTTATGGGCAATTAGGACTTGCAGCAAACCTCGGAATGACCGATTTGGTGGAATGCAATGCCGGAGAAGTGATGAACCGGGGTCAGGTCGCACAATTGATTTATAACACCTTACAGGCAACCGTGAAAGGGAAATCTTCTCAACTTGCGGGTGACTTTGGCGTGCAAATTCAGGAAGAAGTTACTTTGATTGCCGACAGCAATGACGATGCTTCTATTGGTTCTAACGAAGTTTTTACAAGTCAGGGAACTTACCAATTAAATATGGACCTGCCCCGCAACCTTTTAGGACTTATCGGCGATGCGGCTATCAAGGGTAATAAACTTCTGGCGTTTGTACCGGAATCCGGCAGTAATGCTACGGAGGATTATGTGGTTTACTCATCTCTTTCCGATATCGTAATGGTTTACCAGAATAACACCTTAAAATCTTTGCAGATTGACGATAACACCACCGTTTATAAAGGAAAATCCCAAATTACCTTTGCCAATCTGAAAAATTCTCTGTCTATGGGTGATGTTCTTCGGGTAAAGAAAACCGGCACAACCATTGACTATATCACATGGCAAAAAGGACGTCTGGAAGGTCCTCTTACCGTCCGTTCTTCCACTTGGAATTCTTCCTGGGGCGTTGGAGAAACAACCACCGTTATGCGAAACGGCGTTGCATCCTCGGTTTCTGCTTTGCAAACCTATGATATTGCATATTACTTAAAAGATTTAAACTTGGTATTAGCATACAGCGACAAGGTAACCGGTGTTTATGAAAAGGCAACTCCCAACAAGGATATGCCATCCTCTATCACGGTATCCGGCAAGGACTATACCATTGAAGGCAGTGCCGCCTTTTCTAAATTATCCTCCGGCGGAGATTTCTTCCTGGGCGATACCATTACCTTGCTCCTTGGCAAAGACGGCGGCGTTGCAGATGTTATTTCTGCCAATGCCGTAAGCAAAGGTTCTGTGGTTGGCTATATCCTCAAAAGCGGAAGAAAAACCTTTTCTTCCGGCAATACCGACACCTATACCGGCTACTACGTGCAAATGGTTCTTCCCAATGGAGAAGTGGTAGAATATACCACAAAAAAAGATTATAGCAGTTTCTTAAACAAAGTTGCCAAAATCACCATCCAAAACGGAGACACCAAACTCACCGGTATTGCCAACGGAAATTATAAAATAAACGGCACTTTTTCCTGGGCATCCCGGAAGATTGGGTCCTACACAGTTGCCACCGATGCAGAAATTTTAGATATTGGTACACAGGATACCTATGAAACCAGTTCCTATGTCCGCATCTTTCCCCAACGTTTAGACGGCGTTCAACTGACTTCTGCAAAAATTCTTTATTACGAACAAGATAACAGCGGTGCAATTTCCAAAATGATATTAAACAATGTTACCAATGATTGTTTTTCTTTTGGGCTTACCATCTCTGCCAAAAATGAAGCATCTTCTTTATCCGGCTCTTATCAATATATCGTAGACGGGCAATACTATTCCCTCTCTACCCAAAACCGACTCTTGAATATTTCTACCGGTTCCGGAATTATGCTTGGCGGAAGTCCGAGCAAACCGGATTTTGTTTCTAAAATCATCCAACTATCCGAGAAGGTCAATGAAGTCACCGCATCCCATATTATCACGGTTCAAGAGCGTTACCCTATCAGCAGTAAGGTTTCTATCTACAAAAAACACTCCCTTTATTCCAATGAATATACCCAGGTTCCCCTCTCTGATTTCTTAGCAAGCGGAAACTCCAACTTCACGGCATATTATGACAGTCTCCCTGCTGCAGGGGGACAAATCCGGGTTATTGTTATGCATTAAATTCCAAAAAAACTGATAAAAAAAGATGGCTGTATTTTTACAGCCATCTTTTTTATCCGTCTTTTAATTCTTTTACGGTGCGAACTTCTTTGACAGGTTCCTCAATATAATCAAAAATTTCTTCCAAATTCTCGGTAAGCAAATATAATTCCCGACAGTTTTCCTTGATGAAATTCTTCCTGATAGCACTTTCCATCGCCTGATGAATTTCATCATAAAACCCGTCAATATTATAAATGGCAATGGGTTTTTGATGCCGGCACAACTGCTTGGAGGTTAAGATTTCAAAAAATTCTTCATAGGTACCGATACCACCCGGGGTCACAATAAAAGCATCAGCACGGTCTTCCATCATCTGCTTTCTTTCCCGCATAGTGTCCGGTTTTAGCAGTTCATCGCAAAAGTCACAAAGCGCCTCCACGGTTTCTTCAAAGAAAAATTTGGGAACCACCCCTACAATTTTCCCGCCGCCATCTCTGACGCCTCTTGCCGCCGCACCCATTAGCCC
>JAZPYU010000027.1:0-2949 GCA_045544295.1 Ructibacterium sp.
CCATTAGAGTTTTTTGTGAGGTTTAATTTTAATAAAAATCTTGTAACATTTTTGTTACAACGGGGAAGAATAGGAAAAGAAAGCAACTGTTTCTAAAAAATGTAAAAAGCAAAGAAAAACGGAAAGTTTTTCTTGCCAAAAGCCTTGAAAAGTGATAAAATAAATTATCTATGGATTTTTATAGGTTATTCTATTTCAAAATATATTTGGAGGTAATGGAATGTCTTTGAAAAGTGTAATTGAAAAAGTTATTGGCACCTATAGTGACAGAGAACTTAAAAAGATTATGCCTATCTGTAATCGTGTTTTGGCTTTGGAAAAAGAAATGGAATATAAAACCGATAGTGAACTTCGGAATATGACTGATACTTTTAAGAAGCGTTTACAAAATGGTGAGACCACAGATGATATTTTGCCGGAGGCATTTGCGGTTTGCCGGGAAGCGGCATGGCGTGTTCTTGGAATGAAACATTTTCCTGTGCAGATTATTGGTGGTATTGTTCTTCATCAGGGACGTATTGCGGAAATGAAAACCGGTGAAGGTAAAACTTTGGTTGCGACGTTACCGGCATATTTGAATGGGCTTACCGGAAAAGGTGTTCATATCGTCACGGTGAATGATTATCTTGCAAAACGTGACAGTGAGTGGATGGGCAAACTTTATAATTTCCTCGGTCTCAGTGTTGGTTTGATTATTCATGAAAAGGATAATGCGCAAAGGAAAGAAGCCTATAACGCGGATATTACTTATGGAACCAATAATGAGATGGGTTTTGATTATCTTCGTGATAATATGGTTATTTACAAGGAAGATAAAGTGCAACGGGGTCACGCTTATGCCATTGTGGATGAAGTGGATAGTATCTTAATTGATGAGGCGAGAACGCCTTTGATTATTTCCGGTGTAGGTGATAAATCCACAGACCTTTATATGCAGGCGGACCGCTTTGCTAAAACGTTACATTTTAAAAAGGTAATAGAAACCAATGCTAAAATGGATGAAGATGCGGCAGAAGAATTTAAGGATTATGATTTTATTGTAGACGAAAAAGCCCATACTGCAATTTTGACTGCACAAGGTGTAAAAAAAGCAGAAGCAGCGTTTCAGGTAGAAAATTTAACTGACCCTGCCAATATGACTCTCTCTCATCATATCAATCAGGCAATCAAAGCGATTGGTGTTATGAAGAGGGATAAGGATTATGTGGTAAAAGACGGACAGGTTATTATTGTAGATGAATTTACCGGGCGAATGATGTTTGGCCGGAGATATAGCGACGGCTTACATCAGGCTATCGAAGCCAAAGAAGGGGTTAAGGTTGAACACGAAAGCAAAACCTTGGCTACGATTACATTCCAGAACTTTTTCAGACTTTATCATAAACTTTCCGGTATGACCGGTACGGCGCAAACCGAGGAAGAGGAGTTCCAGGAAATTTATCGTTTGGATGTTATTGTGATTCCCACCAATAAACCTCTTGCCAGAAACGATCAACCTGACAGTATTTATAAGACAGAACTTGGAAAGTATCAGGCTGTGATTGATGAAGTTGAGATGGCCCACGCAAAAGGACAGCCCGTGTTGATTGGTACTGTGTCAATAGAAAAATCAGAAATCCTCAGTAAACTTTTGTCAAAGCGTGGCATCAAACACAACGTGTTAAATGCAAAATTCCACGATAAAGAGGCAGAAATTGTTGCACAGGCAGGTAAAAAAGGCGCAGTTACCATTGCAACCAATATGGCAGGCCGTGGTACAGATATCGTTCTTGGTGGTAATGCGGAATTTATGGCAAAAGACGAAATGCGTCGTCAGGGCTTCTCTGAGGAGATGATTGTGCATGCCACAGGTTTTGCGGAAACAGATGACCAAGAAATTATGGAGGCAAGAAACACCTATCGGGAGTTGCTGGATCGCTTCAAAAAGGAAATTGCTCCGGAACAAGAAGAGGTTCTTGCTGCCGGTGGTCTATATATCTTAGGTACAGAACGTCACGAAAGCCGACGTATTGATAATCAGTTGCGGGGTCGTTCTGGTCGTCAGGGGGATAATGGTTCTTCTAAATTCTATCTTTCTTTAGAGGATGATTTAATGCGCCTTTTTGCACCGGAGCGTATCAATCGAGTTATGGAAACCTTTGGCTTTGCCGATGATGAAGCCATTGAAAGTAAAATGCTCAGTGGTGCCATTGAATCCGCACAGCAACGGGTAGAAGGTAGAAACTTTGATATAAGAAAGCACGTGTTACAATACGATGATGTCAATAATCAACAGCGTGAAATCATTTATGGACAGAGAAATCAGGTTTTAGATGGCGAGGATATGCAACAATTTATCCGGAATATGATCAGCGATACGCTGGATGATATTATTGCACAATACAGCGGAGATACCAGAACGCCTGATGAGTGGGATTTCCCGGGAATGAAGGAACGCTTGGTTTCTGTTTTTGGTGAGATGCCGGTGGATGTTTTTGCCTTTGATATGGATGAAATTGATATGATGACCATAGAAAGTTTAAAAGAACATTTCATTCCGGTGATTGAAACGCTCTATGCAAAAAAAGAAGAGGAGTTTGGGGATGTAATCCGAGAAGTGGAACGTGTTTTGCTTTTACGTGTGGTTGATCAGAAGTGGATGGCACATATTGATAATATGGAACAATTACGTCAGGGAATTAACTTGCGGGCATATGCGCAACGGGATCCGGTTGTGGAATATAAATTTGAAGCAATGGATATGTTTGAGGAAATGATTGCTTCTATTAAGGAAGATACGGTTCGGCATTTATTCCATGCGGTTCCGCAAACAAAAATTGAACGGACTCAAATTGCTAAACCGGTTGCTGAAAATCTTGGCGGTGACGGAACGGTAAAAAAACAACCGATAAGAAAGGCGACTTCCATTGGAAGAAACGATCCTTGTCCTTGCGGAAGCGGAAAAAAATA
>JAZPYU010000028.1:0-9255 GCA_045544295.1 Ructibacterium sp.
CGGGGAAAGCCTACCTGTCATAAAGTATATGGAGAAGATATCGCCCTCCTTGCAGGTGACGGGCTTTTGACGGAAGCCTTTTCCATCTTAGCGGGCAAGGAACCATACGAAAGCATGGAACCGTCTGCAGTGCTTGTTGCAATCCGTGAAATTGCCTTAGCGGCAGGCTGCTTTGGAATGATTGGCGGTCAGGTGATTGACCTTGCCTGTGAACATCGTAGCGATGTAACCCGGGAAGAATTAGAAACCCTTCACGCCGGGAAAACCGGAGCAATGATACGGGTTTCTGCCATCTGTGGATGTCTTGCTGCCGGACTTTTGGACGAAAATGCAAAAAAATATGAAAAAATTGTTGCTTTTTCTGAAAAATTGGGGTTGGCATTTCAGATAAAAGATGATATACTAGACGTTATAGGCGATGAAATGGCGTTGGGTAAACCCATAGGCAGCGATGCAGAGCAAGAGAAGACCACCTTTGTAACCTTGCTGGGCCTTGCCGGTGCAGAGGCGGAACTCGCCCGCCTGACCAAAGAAGCCAAGGAAGACCTTGCCGAACTTCCTGATACAGAGTTTTTATTGGACTTTGCGGATTTTTTATTAAACCGCAATTATTAGCCGAAATTACTTGCCGTAATTATTAGAGGAGTTTTATGGAACAGTTAAGAGAGTTTACAAGCAATACTATGTTTTTTGTCGTATTGTTTGCCTGGATTTTTTCTTGCATTTTAAAAGGTCTTTTGGAATGGAAGAAAAATGGAAAGTTAGATATGACCCGGTTTTTAGGACCGGGCGGAATGCCTTCGTCTCATTCTACTTTGGTGACTTGTCTTGCCACTTGTGTAGGAATCAAAGACGGGTTTGATAGTACACTTTTTGTCATCTGTTGTGCTTTTGCTCTGGTGGTAATGTATGATGCCTCCGGTATCCGGCGGGCGGCAGGGCAACAGGCAAAGATGATCAATATGATTATTGATGCATGGAAAGAAAAAGACCCTATGGAGAAGCAGACCCGATTAAAAGAAATTTTAGGGCATACCCCGTTAGAGGTAACAGCCGGCGCTCTGCTTGGCGTTTTGCTTGCGGTGGTTGCCGCATTGACCATAGGTTTATAATGGGGATTTTCCCAAGAAAGGAACGGTGTTTGGAATGATTAAGGTAACATTAAAAGGCGGCGATGTCAAAGAGTTCGCAAAAGATGCTACCCTTTTGGATATGGCTTTTGCTATCAGCGAGGGGTTGGCACGGGCTTGTATGGCAGCCGAGGTAGACGGTGAGGTTCAGGATTTAAGAACTTGTCCGGGAAAGGATTGTACGGTGAATTTCCTGACATGGGATACCCCGGAAGGCAAACTGGCTTATCGGCATACAGCGTCTCACGTTTTGGCACAGGCAGTCAAGCGTCTCTATCCGGACACCAAATTAGCAATTGGCCCTGCTATTGAAAACGGCTTTTACTATGACTTTGATTTTATAGCCCCCATTCAGGCGGCAGACTTAGAGAAAATTGAAGCCGAAATGAAGAAAATTATCAAGGAAAACATCCCTTTGGAACGGTTCACTTTGCCGAAAGAAGAAGCGATTACTCTTATGAAGGACGAGCCTTATAAAGTAGAACTGATTGAAGACCTGCCGGAAGGCGCAGAAATTTCCTTCTACAAACAAGGTGATTTCACTGACCTTTGTGCAGGCCCCCATCTACTTTCTACCGGCAAATTAAAGGCGTTTAAACTGCAATATACCGCCGGTGCTTACTGGCGGGGGAATGAAAAGAACAAGATGCTTACCCGTATCTACGGAACAGCCTTCCCCAAACGAGCAGAACTGGACGAATACTTAGAACAGTTAGAAGAAGCAAAGAAACGTGACCATAACAAATTGGGTAGAGAATTAGAACTCTTTACCACGGTAGATTCTATCGGCCAGGGTCTTCCCATTATGCTCCCTAAGGGCGCTAAGATGATGCAGATTCTGCAAAGATTTGTGGAAGACCACGAAGATGCCAATGGTTGGGTTAGAACCAAGACTCCTTATATGGCAAAGAGTGACCTTTATAAAATCTCCGGCCATTGGGATCATTATCAGGACGGTATGTTTGTCTTTGGCGATGAAGAAAAGGATAAGGAAGTCTTTGCGCTCCGTCCTATGACTTGTCCCTTCCAGTATCAGGCGTATTTGAATAGAATGCGCAGTTACCGGGATTTGCCTATCCGTTATGGTGAAACTTCTACCTTGTTCAGAAACGAGGCTTCCGGCGAAATGCACGGCCTTATTCGTGTTCGGCAGTTTACCATTTCCGAGGGGCATTTGATGTGCCGTCCTGACCAGTTGGAAGAAGAATTCAAAAACTGTCTGGAAATGGCAATCTATATGCTGAAAACTTTGGGTCTTTACGAGGATGTTTCCTATCGTTTCTCTCAATGGGATCCAGAGGATTCAGAAAAATACATCGGTAGCAAAGAACAATGGGATGAAGCCCAGGATACCATGGCAAAGATTTTAGACCACTTAGAAATTCCTTATAAGGTTGGTGTCGGTGAAGCCGCATTCTATGGACCTAAGTTGGATATCCAGATTAAGAACGTATTTGGCAAAGAGGATACCCTAATCACCATCCAGATTGACCAGATGCTTGCTGAAAAATTTGGTATGGAATATGTGGATTCTGACGGAAGCAAGAAGAACCCGTATATCATTCACAGAACGTCTATCGGTTGCTATGAAAGAACCTTAGCACTCTTAATTGAAAAATATGCCGGTGCATTCCCCACATGGCTTGCGCCCACACAGGTAAAGATTCTGCCCATTTCCGAACATTATATGGATTATGCAGAGCAGGTGGATAAGGTGCTTCAAAAAGCCGGTATCCGTACCGAGGTAGACTATCGCAACGAAAAGATTGGTTATAAGATTCGGGAAGCACAGCTGGAAAAAGTTCCCTATATGTTAATTGTAGGTGAAAAAGAACAAGCCGAGGGTGCCGTCTCGGTACGTTCCAGAAAAGAAGGAGACCTTGGGGCATTAAAACTGGATGAGTTTATCGCCAAAATCCAAAAAGAGGTTGAGGAAAAACAAAGATAAAAATTAAAGCAAAAGAACCGCAAAAGCGGTTCTTTTTTTATGAAAAAATTTTCAAAAAAAGTATTGACAAAGCAGAAAAAGTAGTGTATATTATTAGTAACAATAATCATTACTGTTTAGGAGTTTCATTATGGCTACAGAAAAGATAACCAGAAACAGCAAACAAAAGACAGCAATCTTGGATGTTCTCTCTAAGACTGATACCCATCCTACTGCGGATTGGGTTTATCAAAAGGTGAGCAGAAAAATCCCTAATATCAGTTTGGGTACTGTCTATCGTAACCTTGCTAATCTTGCCAAAGACGGTGTCATTTCCCGGATGGAGATTGGCGACGGTACGGACCATTTTGATTATACGGTGCAGCCGCACAACCATTTTTATTGTAAGCAATGCGGCGGTCTTTATGATGTAGAACTTTCCTACGATGAAAGTCTTGATAAAATGGCGGAAAGCACCGGTTGCGGCAGAATTGAAGATCACAACTTGTTGTTCCGTGGTACTTGCAAACAGTGCTTAAATTCTAAGAAAAATGATTTTATTATTTTATAAATTGGAGGTAATGTAAAATGAAAAAATGGGTATGCTCTGTATGTGGATATGTTTTTGAAGGTGAAAATCCGCCGGAGGCTTGTCCGGTGTGTAAAGTTCCCGCAAGTAAGTTTAATGAAATGGTAGAGGGTGCGGCTCTGGCTGCAGAACACGAATATGGTGTTTATGGCAAGACTGTAAAAAACAATCCCGATATCAGTGAAGAAGATAAAAAATATATCTTTGAACAGTTGATGGCAAACTTTAACGGCGAATGTTCTGAAGTTGGTATGTATCTCTGTATGGCAAGAATTGCGCACAGAGAGGGCTATCCGGAAATCGGCCTTTATTGGGAAAAAGCCGCTTTTGAGGAAGCAGAACACGCTGCAAAATTTGCAGAACTTTTGGGTGAGGACTTAGAACCCAATATGAAGGCTACCACCAAGGATAACCTTAAATGGAGAGTGGATTGTGAATATGGCGCAACCCAGGGTAAGTTTGACTTGGCGACTTGTGCCAAGAAAAACGGCCTGGATGCAATCCACGATACCGTCCACGAAATGGCTCGCGATGAAGCTCGACACGGACGCGGTTTGGAAGGACTTTTAAAGAGATACTTCTAGTTCCTGAAAAACCGCTAAAATCAAGGATTTAGTGAAAATTAAAATAGTAATTATTTAAAAAAGAACACCTTCCAAGGGTGTTCTTTTATTATATTATTGTGTTGGAAACTGTGTAGAAAAATAGTGTATATGCTTTAAAAATTAAAATACTGTGCAAAAATAAAAAAAGATCATATTGAAGTGAACTCTTTTGACGATTTTGTTTCTTTACCATTCTATTTTTTGCCATTTTTATTCTCTTCACATTTACATTCTTGCTCAACGACATTGTAGCACAGAGAAAAAAGAAGTCAATATATTTTTTCTAAGAGGGATAAAATGTTAGAAATTGGGTAGGATAAAGAAAAACAAAGAAAGGGTTGATAGTATGATAGAGTCTGATACCATAAAGTTACTTCGGGAATGTGATGCCGGGGTAAAGATGGGGATTTCCTCCATTGAGGATGTGCTTGACCATGTAGAGGATAATACTTTTGAAAAAATCCTGACTGATTGCAAGAGAGAACATGAAAAATTAGATCACGAACTGCAGGAATTGTTAGACCGTTATCAGGATGAGGGCAAAGAACCGGCAGCCATTGCCAAGGGAATGTCCTGGATGAAAACCAATATGAAACTTGCCATGGAAGACTCTGATAAAACCATTGCAGATTTGATGACGGATGGTTGCAATATGGGGGTAAAGTCTCTGCATAAATATTTGAATAAATATCAAGCGGCGGATGAAAAGTCCAAGGATATTACCAAGCGGCTGATCAATTTAGAAGAAAGGTTAGCCATTGATATCCGCCACTATCTGTAACAGCAATGCCCCCTCAAAATTGAGGGGGCATTGACAAATCAAAGGGCCTATGTTATAATCCTGATATCTGATAGAAAGGATGTGTGAAAGAGGTATGGAGGACAGTAATCCCGACGATACCAACCGAACGCAAAAGTGCATAAATTTTTGGTTATGGACAAGACAAAACACCTACTTGCGGTTGTAGGGGTTTGTTTGGTCTTTTTTAATTTTATGATTTTTGTGTAGGATTGTATAGGAGGATATTATGGAACAGTCCATTTGGTTTGTAATAGGTTTACAACTATTTTTAATTGCATTAAACGCCATTTTTGCCTGTGCGGAAATCGCTGTGATTTCTGTGAATGATAACAAAATGGAAAAAATGGCAGAGGAAGGGGATAAACGCGCCCGTCGTCTGGTAAAACTGACAGAGCAACCGGCACGATTTTTGGCCACCATTCAGGTTGCCATTACCCTGTCCGGATTTTTGGGCAGTGCGTTTGCGGCAGAAAACTTTTCCGATGTTTTGGTAGACTGGCTTTTAGAGTTAGGGGTTTCTATGCCCGCTGAGGTGCTTAACTCAGTAGCCGTTGTGTTGATTACCATTATTTTATCCTATGTCACTTTGGTGTTGGGGGAACTTGTTCCTAAGCAAGTGGCAATGCGGAAAGCGGAAAAATTGGCACTTGGTATGTCCGGGTTTATCACCTTTGTTGCGAAACTATTTGCGCCTTTGGTTGGGTTACTGACACTTTCTACCAATGGGGTTTTACGGCTTTTGGGGATTGACCCCAATGCGGAGGAAGAAGAGGTTAGCGAAGAAGAAATTCGTATGATGGTAGATGTGGGTAACGAAAAAGGTACCATTGATAATGAAGAGCGGGAATTTATTCAAAATGTTTTTGAATTTGATAATATATCGGTAGAAGAACTCATGACCCATCGTACCGAGGTAACCATGCTGGATACCGAGGATTCCATTGACACATGGAAAGAGATTATCTTTGATACGAGATATACATATTATCCCGTATGCAACGAAACGCCGGACCAAATTATTGGTGTGCTGAACACCAAAAAATATTTCCGCTTAAAGGAAATCACCCAAGAAACCATTATGGAACAAGCGGTGTCCCCGGCATACTTTGTACCCAATACCCTGAAAGCGGACAGCCTTTTTCGGAATATGAAAAGAGAGAAAGTCGGTCTTGCTGTGGTTCTGGATGAATATGGCGGTATGGAAGGCATCATCACCATCAAAGATTTGGCAGAAGAATTGGTGGGTGATTTGGAAGACGATATGACCGAGGTTGAAAAAGAAGCAACCATCGAAGAACTTTCTCCGGACAGTTGGAGGGTAGATGGTAGTGTGATGCTGGAAGATTTGTCAGAGGTTATCGGAATTGATATAGAGAGCGAAGAATATGACACCCTGCATGGGTTGATTTTCCATATGGTAGGCGCAGTACCGGAACCGGGCAACGTGGTAGAAGTAGACAACATTGAAATTTGCGTGAATGATATGCAAAACAATTTAGTGAAAACTGCAACTGTAACCAAAAAACCAGCGGAGGAACCGACAGAATAAGGAAAGGGACTGTAAAAAACGTTGTTTTTTACAGTCATCTTTTTTTTTTACATCCCCTTTTTCAAAAAAACTATTGACAAAGAAAAAAAAGATGTTATAATAAAGTTGAAGGTCAAGGAAAGTCAAAGTCAAATTTGATATTTAAAAGAGGTGAGAAATGGATGCAGTTAAGTAATATTATTGAAGCATGGATTAAAGAGATGATACAGTCCCAAAATGGTGAGGTAGAGTTAAAAAGAAATGAACTTGCCGGACATTTTAACTGTGTGCCGTCTCAGATAAACTATGTAATTTCTACTCGGTTTTCCCCGGAACGCGGGTATATTGTAGAGAGCCGGCGTGGCGGTGGCGGTTACATTAAGATACAACAGGTTTTGCCCAAAGAAGGCGGTGCCCTGATGCATATCGTCAATATGATTGGTGACAAAATCGGCGACCGGGATGCCCAGGTTTTGGTAAGAAATTGCTATGATTATGATTTAATCTCAGAAAAAGAGGCAAAGATTATTTTAGCAGCACTCAGTGAACGGTCTATTCCGGTGGCACAACCGGAACGGGATATTTTGAGGGCAAGAATTTTCAAGAATATTTTACTTGCCTTAAATTAAGGAGGAATGCACAATGAAATGTCAAAAATGTCAGTTGCGGGAAGCAACTAATCATATAACGGAAGTAATTAACGGACAGAAGATGGAATTACACCTTTGTGCAGAATGTGCTGCACAGTCGGAAGAGTTTCAGGATATGAAAGCCGGTTTTGACTTTGGTATTGGCGACTTTATAGGCGGTATCTTTGGCGGCAAACAAAAGACGTTAAGTAATGATGTTGCCAAGCAGACTATGGTTTGTCCCGGTTGCGGAATGCCTTTTGAGGATTTTCTTCATAAAGGCAGACTGGGCTGTGGGGAATGTTACAGCGTGTTCAGAGGTCGGTTAGAACGTCCTCTCCGGCAGATTCACGGCACCTGTGACCACGTGGGGAAAATTCCGTCCCGGATTGGCGGCGAATTACAAAGAAGCCGGCAGATTGCCAAGTTAGAAAATGAACTCAGCAGTGCCATTGCCAAGCAGGAGTTTGAGCGGGCAGCAGAATTAAGAGACCAAATCAAAGAATTGCAGAAGGAGGCGTAGGGTATGTGGTATCAAGAATGTGGCAAAGACGGTGACGTGGTACTTTCTTCCCGGGTACGTCTTGCAAGAAATATGAAAAACATTCCTTTTCCTGCCCGTGCCGATGAGCGCCAACAGGTTAAGGTTTTAGAAAAATGCCGGGCGGCAGTTTTGGAAAAAGAGGGAGCCGAAAACATCAAGTATATTGATTTATCGGTGATGGAACCTTATGAAAAACAAGCCATTGCAGAACGGCATTTAATTAGTCCGCAGATGATGGATAATCATATCAAACGGGGACTTTTGCTCAGTGATGATAACCGGCTTAGTATTCTTTTAAACGAAGAAGACCACATCCGTATTCAGGCAATGGAGGCAGGGTTTGACCTTGACCGGTGTTTTGCAGAGGCTAACCGGATGGACGATAGAATGGAAGCAGAACTTGATTATGCCTTTGACCAACAGATTGGTTATTTGACTTGTTGTCCCACCAATGCGGGAACGGGGATGCGGGCGTCTGTACTGCTTCACTTGCCGGCACTTACCATGAGCGGAAATATCAACCGGATTATTGATTCTCTTTCTCAGTTGGGTATGACGGTGCGCGGTATCTTTGGTGAGGGATCTAAGGCCATCGGAAACTTATATCAGGTTTCCAACCAACTGACCTTAGGTGCCACAGAAGAGGATATTTTAGAGAAGTTCAAACAGATTGTTACCGAGGTAATCGAAAAAGAAAGAGAGATGCGCAAACGTCTTCATAAAGCACAAAAGTATAAATTAGAAGACAGATTGATGCGCGCCCTGGGCGTTTTAAAGTATGCGGTGATTCTTTCTTCTGACGAGGCGATGAAACGGTTATCTGAGGTTCGTATGGCCGTAGAACTTGGATTGATTCAGGACATTCCTTTGGAAACTATCAACGGCTTACTCTACGAAGTTTTGCCGGCAAATATTATGCAAAAATATAATCTGACAGAACCTACGGAGAGGGATTTGAAACGTGCAGAAATCATAAAAGAGAGGATGGTGTAATATGTTTCAGGATAGATTAACCCAATGTGCCAAAACTGCCATTTCCAATGCGGCAACGGTGGCACTTGAATTGGGACATAATTATGTAGGTACCGAGCATCTTCTGGTGGGATTGATTCAAGAGAGCGAGGGTGCCGCAGGGAAAATTTTAGAGGCAAACGGGCTTTTAGAAGATGCCGTGATAGAGAAGATTTCCGCTATGGTAGGAACCGGAGAACCTATGCAGGAAGGTGAACCGGAAGCAACACCCAGAACCAAGCGTGTATTTGAGCGGAGTTATGTAGAGGCCCAACGGATGGGACATAGTTATGTGGGGACAGAACATTTGCTGATTGCAATTTTGCGAGAGGGCGAAAGTTTTGGGGTCCGGATTTTATTGGATTTGGGTGTCAATCCCCAAAACCTTTATCAGGATATTTTAAGACTTCTCAATGAGGGTGAGCAAGAAACTGCCGGTGGACAGGAACCTGTATCCGGCAAAGGCGGGGCACGCCGCAAAGGGAATGGT
>JAZPYU010000029.1:0-3618 GCA_045544295.1 Ructibacterium sp.
AGGGAATTTGGTGAAACGGTTTATTGTTCTTTTGACGGTTTTGGTTCTTGCTTTTATGGTTGCTGCCTGCGGGAATAGTGCACAGGCAAGACTTTTGCAGGAAACAGAAATAGAATCTGTTCCACAGATTTTTTAAGAGGCAATATAGTTTTGACATCATTGCTATCATCAATTGTTTCTAAAAAGCACTAACGTTTGTGTAGTGCTTTTCTCATTTTTTTGGGGGAGGTGTCTTGGTTGTCAAAACCTCATATTGTTTGTGTAGTGGGTCCTACCGCTTCCGGTAAGACAGATTTTGCTATTCGTCTTGCCAAAGAAAAAAATGGCGAAGTAGTGTCTTGTGATTCCATGCAGATTTATCAATATATGAATATCGGCACGGCAAAACCTACCCCGGAGGAGATGCAAGGTGTTCCTCACCATATGATTGATTTTGTTGACCCTGCACAGTCTTATAGTGTGGCTGAATTTGTAAAAGATGCCAGAAAGTGTATGGAAGAAATCATAGACCGTGGCCATCTTCCGATTCTATGTGGGGGAACCGGCCTTTATGTTGACAGTATTTTAAATCAAATAGAATTTACAGAAGAAAAAACGGATCTGGAATATCGGGCATCGTTACAAATGTTGGCTGAGGAAAGCGGGAATGAGGCGGTACACCAACTGTTAAAGGAATCCGATCCGGAAGAAGCCGCAAAAGTTCACCCTAATAATTTAAAAAGGGTAATTCGAGCTTTGGAAATTCAAAAAACAACCGGTATGACCAAAACCCAGGCAGATCGTCTTGCTAAAAAGGACCCTATCTATGATGCGGAAATTTTTGGAATGCAGATGGAACGGGAACGATTGTATGGGCGGATAGACCTTCGGGTTGACAGAATGATAGAACAAGGTTTGGTGGATGAAGTAAAGGCTTTACTCCAAAGAGGTATCCCGAAAGATGCCACTGCAATGCAGGCCATTGGATATAAAGAGTTGGTTGTATATCTGGATGGAAGAGGAACCTTAGAAGAGGCCATTGAGGATATTAAACGGGAATCCAGACGCTATGCAAAACGTCAGTTAACATGGTTCCGGCGCAACCCGGAAATTCAATGGCTTCATTTATGATTTTGTGCATTGTGACCAAAAAAAAGATGTGTTTTGTGCATAATTAACAAAAATCATAAAAATGTAACAAAAATGAAAAAAAATTAAAAAAAGTGCTTGACGGATCTATTTTTTAATAATATAATTAGAGCATAATAATGTAATTTCGTTATTTGTATCCAAAATGGGGGGTAGAGATATGCAGATTAAGCCTGGATTTATGCTGAAAGAAGTTGCAGGCGAGTATTATGCAATCCCTTTTGATGCCTCTTATGAAAGCCATGGTGCAATGGTTTCTTTAAATCAAAGCGGCGCGTTTTTGTGGCAATTATTAGAAGAAGAAAACAGCGTTGAAAGCCTTTGTAAATCTGTGGTAGAGCATTATAATGTGGCACCGATTGTAGCGGATACTGCTGTAAAAGAGTTTTTGGAACTTTTGAGAGAAAAGCAGCTTTTGGTTGAGTAAAAACATTGGAGGGAATCATGAAACAGAATCTTTTTCGTAGATTTTTGCGTGGTTCCTGGCATAAGATTGTTTGTCTTTGTTTTTTGGGCGGTACCACGTCTCTTTGTGGCGTTTGCCTTGCGCTGGTTGCAAAAAGAGTTGTTGATGGTGTTACCGGACAATCTACGGAGAATTTAGTATCCTGCGGGGTAACCCTTGGTGTGCTGATTTTCTTACAGTTGGTATTTCAGATTTTTTTAACATCTTTGAGTGTTCGGACTGTTGCAGGTATGCGCTTTCGGATTCAGTCACAGGTGTTTGAAAAATATTTACATAAGCAAAAATTACAAGTGGAGCGTTTTCATTCCGGTGAGTTGGTCAATCGCATTTGCGGTGATGCTAACATCATTGCGGATGGTGTGGTAAACATTATTCCGTCTTTGGTTTCCGTAGGGGCGCGCATCATTTTTGGTTTTTTTGCACTTTTGATGTTGGATTCTGTCTTGGCATTACTTTGTGTGTTTGCCGGTATTTTGATGCTCTTGGTAGCACAAGTGTATCGTAAGAAGAGTCGGCCCCTTTTTAAGCAAAGCAGAGTATGCGAGGGAAAAATTCGTTCCTTTGTGCAGGAGACGGCGCAGAATTTGGCGGTTATTAAAGCGTTTTCAGTTTATGGCATAGTAAAAAGGCAACTTGGCAGAGCGCAGGATGAAGCATATGACCTTGCTATCCGCAGAAACAGACTTAGCATTAGCGTAAATGTTTGTTTTTATGTGGCAATGACAGCCGGCTATTATTTGGCGTTAGGTTGGGGCGCATGGCGGATTTTTAGCGGAGCCATGAGTTTTGGTACCTTGACGGCTATCCTGGGTTTGACTGGCGATATTACAACACCGTTTCGCAGTTTGGCAAGTTTATTTCCGCAGTATGTGTCTGTTTCTACTTCGGTAGAACGGTTGGATGAGATTGAGGCTATACCTGATGATGAAATTAGTATATCGGAAAAACCGGAAGGAATTTATGATACATTAAAAGAAATTAAGTTATCCGACATTGGCTTTTCTTATGGAGATACACCGGTTTTAGAAAATGTATCGGCAGTATTTCCTAAAAATACATTAACTGCAATCACCGGGGAATCCGGTGCAGGGAAAAGCACCTTACTGAGTTTGTTGGCTGGGATTTCACAGCCCCTGACCGGTAAAATTCTTTTAGAAAATGTTGACGGTACCTTGGAACTTGATGGTACCCATCGCGGGTTATTTGCTTATGTTCCGCAAGATTTTCTCTTGTTATCCGGTAATGTTTTAGAAAATATTACCTTGTTTGATGAAGAACCTGATATGGAACGTTTCCAGCAGGCAATTGAAATGGCAGAACTTGAACAAGTTGTTGCAGAGTTGCCGGATGGTATCAAAACGTTTTTAGGAGAAGGCGGTAGCCGTCTTTCCGGAGGTCAACGTCAAAGAATGGCTCTTGCCAGAGCCCTTTATAGCAGGGCAGAAATTTTGCTGTTAGATGAAGCAACCTCGGCACTTTCCAGAGATTTGGAAGAAAAAGTGCTGATGAAACTTCGCAATAGCGGAAGAACGGTGATTTTTGTAACTCACCGCCATACCGCTGCCGGATTGTGCGACAGAGTTCTTCTTGTGGAGTACGGTCGGCTTACTGAATTAGAATAAGAATTAAACCAATATATTTATTCCTTTCAAGGAGGAGATCAAAATGTTAAAAAAAGTTTTTAGTGTTGTTCTGTGTGTAGTTCTCACATGCACAATGCTCAGTGCATTTGCTGCTGCACCTGCTGAGGCAGACATCACAACCACAACCACTTATGTGGATGAAGACCAAATTACTGTTCAGACTACAGTTACAAATGCTGTCGAAGGGCAAACCTACACCTATCTGGCTTATGATAAAGAAAAATCGCTTGATAGTTTAGAATCTGATGACATCGCTTATGTGGATGAAAAGATTGCTGATGATACCACCACTGTTTACTTCGATTACACTACTGATAACGACGGGCTCGGTTCTGCTGTTCTCGTTAGTGGCGTAGAGAAGTCGGATCGTAGCCATGTCGT
>JAZPYU010000030.1:0-6224 GCA_045544295.1 Ructibacterium sp.
CCTCTTGGGGGGAAGCCCAAACGGTAATCATCAAAGATAAGGAAAAGAGTAAAGTGAAAAGAAAGATAACACGTTTCATAAATACCTCCGTTATTCGTGACGTAATGCATCAATGGGATTCAGTTTCGCAGCATTTTTTGCCGGCAGATAGCCAAACAAAACGCCGATACCGACAGAAACACTAAACGCGATGGTGACTGCCCCCAAAGACGGGGAAGCAGCGAGCCCCAAAAGTTTTCCTGTGACAATGGCAAGGATGGAACCTAAGAGAATACCTAAAATCCCACCGACACCGCTGACCGTTCCTGCTTCAATGACAAATTGGGACATAATGGCACGTCCGGTTGCACCTAAAGATTTTCGGATACCAATTTCTCGTGTTCGTTCGGTGACGGATACCAACATAATATTCATAATACCGATACCGCCTACCAATAAGGAAATGCCTGCAATGCAGACCAAAAGAATTTCCATCATATCTATCATTTCGGTGGCGGTGTCTAAAAGTTCACTCAAACTGGATACGGTGAAGTAATCATCGTCACCGATTTTTTCTAATAGAGCGGCTTCTAAGAAAGAGGCTGCCGCATCCACAACCTCCTCTGATTTGGCGGTAATCGCATAAGAACTGATATAATTATTGGAAGAAAGTCGTAAGGCGGTGGGATAAGGGACGTAAACCACATCGTCACTGCTTCCTTGATCCGAACCGTCTTTTTCTTCTAAAACGCCTACAACCTGATAGGATTTCCCGTTGATTTTCAAAGACTGATTTAAGGCGTTACCACCAAAAACTTCTTGCTGGATATAGGAGCCAATCACACAAGTTCTGGAATAGTTGACCATATCCATATAAGAAAGAAATCTTCCCCGTGCAATTTTTAATGTTTTCATATCAGCATATTCTTCGCTGACACCGGTCACGGTGGAGGTAATGCTATCGGTAGCGCCGGCGGTTTTCAAGTAGGCCCGTCCCAACGATACCGTAGGAGAAACCCCAGAAAGCAAAGAGGGGTTTTCGTCCCGTAGCGCATAGATGTCTTCTTCGTAAACGGTACGGCTTCCGCCCCGGTCCTGTACGCTGACGGTCAGGGAAGTGGTACCCATTTCCGAAAATTTGTCAGTAATCATTCCGGTCATACCATTCATCAAACTAATCAGAATGATGACCGCGGCAACACCTACAATGATACCAAGCATAGTCAAAAAAGACCGCATCTTATCATAGAGAATGTTGGTAAGAGCCAGAAAGAAGGATTTTTTTAAACTCATAGATTGTCCTCCTCTCCGTTGTCGCCGGCATAATGAACCGTGGCAAATTGATTGATATCGGAAATCCCGTCATAAACCACCTTGCCGTCGTGGACCCGGATGACCCGTTCTGCCTGTGCAGCAATGGAATTATCGTGGGTAATTAAAACAATAGTGTTGCCTTCTTGGTGAAGTTTCTTCAAAAATTGCAAAACCTCTTTACCGGTTTTGGAATCTAAGGCGCCGGTAGGTTCGTCAGCCAGGATGATGGATGGATTTCCGGCTAATGCCCGGGCAATGGAAACACGCTGTTGCTGTCCGCCGGACAGTTGTCCCGGGTAATTTTTGGCTTTTTCCAAAAGCCCCACCCTATCTAACGATGCCAATGCCCGCACGGATTGTTCCTTTTCGCTAAGTCCCGCATAAAGGAGGGGGAGTTCTACATTTTGTTGTACGGTCAGTTTGGGAATTAAATTATATTGCTGAAAGATAAACCCCAACTTTTTATTTCTGATTTCAGCAAGTTCGTTGTCATTCATATGGCTAACATCTTTGCCGTCTAAGAAATACTGACCGGAAGTAGGAACGTCCAGACAACCGATGATATTCATACAGGTGGATTTCCCGCTGCCGGACTGTCCTACAATGGCTAAAAATTCGCCTTTCTTAACGGTGAGAGAAATCCCGTCAATGGCACGGACTTCGGTGTCTCCCATAGGATAAATTTTATAAACATCTTTTAATTCAATCAATGGTGACATTATCTGGCACCTCCGGGCATACCGCCGCTACGGCTGCCGCTCATACCGCCCATAGGCATACTGCGGTTACCGCCCATACCACCGGACATACCGCCCATGGGCATACTGCGGTTACCGCCCATGCCGGACATACCACCCATACCACCCATAGGCATACCGCCCATACTGCCCATGCCAGGGAATGCAGTTTGTTCATCATTCGAGGCAAGGGTGACCACGTAGATGATATCGCCTTCGTTAAGACCGGAGGTGATTTCCACATAACTGTCGTTGGAAAGACCGGTTTCTACCCGAACGGTCTTATAACCTTCCGGTGCCATATCTTTTTCATCAGTTTTTTCGCCTTTGACATAAACAGTATTGCCGCGGCTGATGGCGTTAATGGGAACCACCAGAGCATTTTCGCTTTTTTCTACGGTGATGGTGGCTTCAATATTCATACCGGGGAGTAAACTGTCGTCAAATTCGCTGAGCCGTACCTTGACGGGATAAGTGGTAACACCATTGGTACCCACAGTACCGCTGATGCTGACATTTTCCACAACGCCGGTGTAAACTTTGCCCGCTGCGGCATCTGCGGTAATCTGTACCTCTTGTCCTACCTGAATTTTCTTAACATCCAGTTCATCCACATCCAACTGGAAACAAAGACTGCTCATATCATAGATGATGGCAAGAACGTTGGAAGAAGTGCCGGTAATGGAAGACGTGCTGCCGCCGCTTTCGATTTTTTCCCCGGCTTTTTTATTCTTCAATACCACGGTGCCGTCGATGGGGGCAGTGATGGTATAATCGTCCAATTGTTTTAAAATTCTATCCCGGGACAGGTTCGCTTCTTTCAAAGAGAGTTCCGCATTGGTCAGTTGGGAAGTGACGGAATCAGAATCAATGGTAGCAATGACCCGACCGGCAGTAACACGGTCTCCGGCGTTGATGCTTAATGTTTTTAAAGTGCCGGATGCTTTTGCTAAAATGGTAGTATAGTCGGTGGGTTCAAAAGTTCCCACATCATTACAGGCAATATTGCCAATCATAGCTGTGGCGGCATCTCCGTCTTTGATAGCACCGGGATTATTGGCAGAAATGGTAACATAACATACCCGCATAGAACCGCTGATAACCTCTCCTGCGGTGCTGACAGAAGTTACCGTGCCGGTAACCTTACTGCCGTTTCCTATCAGAGTGAGGATGGCGGACATTCCCGGAGATATGTAGGTAATATCCGTTTCGTTAAAGGGAATTCTGATTTTCATTACAGAGTCGCTGATTACATCGGCGATTTTGGTTCCGTTATTTACCGAGTCGCCCTTTTTAACATAGACGGCAGAAACTCTGCCGGAAAGAGTGGAACGGATAGAAAGATTAGCAATATCTTCTGCCGCATCCTGATAGTTTTTCTGTGCTTTCTGGATAGAGATATCGGAACTTGACAGAGAATTTTCCATAGTTTCCGCATCAATCTGATACATCATCTGCCCCTCGGTTACAACGTCACCTTCTTCAAAGGGTGCACTTAAAATTTCTCCGGTAACCAGCGGGGTAATGGAATACTCTGCATTGGGTTCTAAGACAGAATTGCCGGTCACGGTAGAGGAAAGTGTCTGTCTGGAAACAGTGTGTTCGCTGAACGTAATTTCCAGCGCCTGCTTTTTATTTCCAAATCCATGGAAGAGAAAGAAAAGAAGAAGCAGGATGACAAGCAAAATCAAAGCAGACCATATTTTGTGTTTTGTGGCAAAAGATTTTACTTTGGAAAAAAAGTTTTTGCAAACGGTTTTTATGCCAAGTTTCTGAAATTTGGCAGAAAGATGTGAAACAAGTGTTTTCCCGTTGTTCATTGATATATCTCCTATCTGTATAGTTATAATAGTCTATTATATATATTAAGGTGTGAAGATGAAAAAAATGTGAAAGAAATGTGAACGATTTATAAATTTTTATAAAAAATTTGCAATAATGGGAAAAGATGAAAAAAAGCCTTGCAAAAACTGGGAAAAGTGGGTATAATAATGTTAAGATAAGAAAACTTGTTTGTAAGGAGGAGATTGTATGCCAGCAGAACAGGCAGCAGCAGGAAGTGCATTTGCACCCATTATTATGATGGTTGTAATGTTTGTGGTTTTCTATTTCATCTTGATTCGTCCTCAGAAGAAGAGAGAAAAGAAGTTACAAGCAATGATTGCAAGTTTGCGGGTAGGGGATGAAGTTGCATCCATCGGCGGTATCCATGGCAAGATTGTCCGGATCAAGGAAGATATTCTGGTTCTGGAAACCGGCGTTGGCGCTACCAAATCTTTTATCGCGATTGAACGTGCAGCTATCAGTAAATTAACCAAAGAAGCAACCGGAAAAGAAGCAGAAGTAGAACCGCTGCCGGACGAACCGGTAGCAGAATAATAAAGCATACTTTGTAATTTCCCTGCATATAGTGAACCAAACGGTGATATGGAGGGAATACAATGGCAAAAGAGACAACCGTAACCAAAAGTTTTGATGGGTTGTTTTTGCTGAAAAACACAGTCTTTGGTTTTTTAGCAACGGGGATTCTATTAGTGGTGGCGGCACTTGCGGCTACTTATTTTGGGGTTTCCAATCCTGTGATTGATTTGCTGGTTCTCTTGGTAACCGGAGTTTCGGTGTTGTGGCTTGGCTTTCGTGCCGCCCGCCACGCCGGAAGGCAAGGGTTATTACAGGGAATTTTGGCAGGAGTGGCTTATATGGGGTTTCTTTACCTGATAGGTTCTCTTAGTTTTGGCGAATGGTCTATGGAGAAAGCCACCGGATTTTCTATGTTGCTTGGCATTGGAAGCGGTGGAATCGGCGGCATTCTTGGCGCCAATATGAAACGAAAAAGAAAACGATAAAGATACAAGGAGATGACACAATGAAAAGAATTAAGACCTTAAATCAGGCAACCTTAAAGAAGAGCGCAGCAAAGGGCGGTTGCGGCGAATGCCAGACCTCCTGCCAGTCTGCTTGTAAAACTTCTTGCACCGTTGCAAACCAGAAGTGCGAAAGAGCATAAGCGTTACGAAGAGCCGGACGTCCGTACGGGCGTCCGCTTTTTTGTCACAGGAAATTTAAGAAAAAGAGGATTTAGAGAATGGTTCATGCATTTCATATCAAAGATAAATATCTGGCGCTGGATGTAAACAGCGGCTGTGTACATATTTTAGATGAACTTTGCTATCAGTTGATTGAGTACCTGAAAGAAAACGAACTAACGCCGGACAAGGTAGATGCTACGGAAATTTCTGCTGTTTTAGGAGTAGCAGAAGAAGAGGTGCAAGAAGCCCTTTCCGATCTGTTAGAACTTTATCAGGACGGGGTACTCTTTTCCAAGGATGACTATGCTGATATCGCCGTGAATATGAAGCGGAATTCTCCGGTTAAGGCGATGTGTCTGCACGTTGCTCATGACTGCAATCTTCGTTGCGCCTATTGTTTTGCCGATGAAGGTGCTTACCATAACCGCAGAGAACTGATGAGCGTTGAAACCGGAAAAGCCGCTATGGATTTCTTAATCAAAAATTCCGGAAAACGCCGGAATTTAGAGGTGGATTTTTTTGGCGGAGAACCCTTGATGAACTTTAACATGGTGAAAGAGGTTGTCAAATACGCCAGAGAACAAGAAAAAATTCACGATAAGAAGTTCCGCTTTACCATTACCACCAATGGTATTTTATTAAATGATGATAATATCAAGTACATCAATGAGGAAATGTCCAACGTGGTACTGAGTTTAGACGGAAGAAAAGAAGTGAATGACAGAGTCCGTTGTCGTGTGGACGGGACCGGTTCCTATGATAAAATTTTGCCTAAGTTATTACAGGTAGCAGAAAGCCGGAATCAGGATAATTACTATGTAAGAGGTACCTTTACCCGTTATAATTTAGACTTTGCCAATGATGTTTTGCATCTGGCGGATTTAGGATTTAAGCAGACCTCGGTAGAACCGGTAGTCAGCGACAGCAAGGAACCCTATTCCATTCGGGAAGAGGATATTCCCCGGATTTGTGAGGAATACGAAACTTTGGTAGAAGAATACTTAAATCGTAAAAAAGAGGGAAAAGGCTTTAACTTCTTCCATTTTATGATTGATTTAGACCAAGGTCCCTGTGTCATTAAGCGGCTTTCCGGATGCGGTGCCGGTTGTGAATATTTGGCAGTTGCTCCCAATGGTGATATTTACCCCTGCCATCAGTTTGTAGG
>JAZPYU010000031.1:0-14538 GCA_045544295.1 Ructibacterium sp.
TTCCGTCAGGAATTTATATCGCTGAAAAAAGCGTACTGAATTTTCAGTACGCTTTTTTCTGGTGGAGGTGGGGGGAATTGAACCCCCGTCCGAAGAAGTATCCCCGCAAGGCAACTACGAGCGTAGTCTGTGGTCAACATTCCCTTCCAAAAAAGTCCGCAGACAACCTTTTTTGGTCAGTAGCCTCTTGTGCATGGCCGGGCAGAGGCATCCCCGGCGCACGTTCATCGCTTTCGTTGATGCCCTGTTCCCCAGTCGCGATAGGTGGGGGAGGACAGCTGCGTTAATTAGGCAGCGTAAGCTAAATTATTGTTAGCGTTTAATTTTAAAAGTTGGGTTTTTTTGCGCAGTACCCGCTGCGGCTCGCTCCTCACGTCTCTACAACCCCGTCGAAACCTTTACACCCCCATATATGGAATGTAAACCTTGGGCTTACAAACGTTTAGACTTCATTATTTTTGATTTTGTTCCTTGATGGCACGGCTCATATTCCGCTTGGCATCTCTTTCTGCAATGGAAGCACGTTTGTCATAGTCCTTCTTACCACGGCAAAGTCCCAGTTGCAACTTCACATACTGTCCTTTTAAGTATAACTTTAAAGGAATCAAAGTATACCCTTGTTGTTGGGTTAAACCGATTAACTTATTGATTTCCCGACGGTGAAGCAATAAACGCCGGGGCCGCATAGGCTCGTGATTAAAGATATTACCAAAATCATAAGGGCTGATATGCATCCCAATCAAAATCGCCTCACCGGTTTTGCAGGAAACATAACTATCCTTTAAGTTCACCCTGCCGGCACGGATGGACTTTACCTCTGTTCCGGAAAGAGAAAGCCCGGCTTCCATCGTTTCATCCACAAAATAATCGTGATATGCTTTTTTGTTTTGGGCAATCACCGTATTCTTTTTTTCTTCGGCCATCTCTTTCACCTCCTGCCGATTTTTTGGTGAGTAGGTCATTATACTACCCTTTTTTAAAATTGTCAACCACTTTTTTATTATATTACATTTTATGGGTTTTGTCTACCCTTTTGGGGGACCGGCACCGGAAATCTCCTTTTTCATATGATAAGATAAGTAAAGGAGGGATGCTATGAAAAACCTTAGACGAAGATTGCGGTATCGGTTTCGGACCAAACCACCGCCGAAATCCTTAAACTGGAAGAAACTAATCCTCCCTATGGTACTTACCTTTCTTTTGTTTTCCCTGTTAGGCGTGGAAAAACGGTTGGGGCCATTGGCGCAAGAATCCGCCCTTTCTATCCTGAACGGAGAACTGATGAAGGAAATCAATCTTTCGGTGGTAGAGGTTTTAGAAGACGAAAACATCCATGCGGGTTCCATTTTGCAGGAAGAAAAGGACGACGAGGGCACCATTGAAAATATTGTCACAGATTATATGGCTGCCAATCGGGTCAAAGCCGCCATTATTGTCAAAGTGCAGAAAAAGTTAGAGGGTTACCGCACGGTTTGTGCTTCTGTCCCTGTGGGAGCACTTTTTTCTGACACCTTAATGACAGGTTATGGGATTCCCATTCCCGTCCGGGTGGTTGCAAACCCTATGATGGAAGTCCAGTTTCTGGATTCCTTTGATGCTGCGGGCATCAACCAGACAAGGCAACAATTAAGTCTGGAAATCAAAGTTCCTATTCGGATTGCCGGCATTTTTTCTTATCGGGATGCGGTGGTAAGTACCGAGGTTCCTCTGGCAGAAAGTGTGATTATTGGTACCGTCCCCCAGACATATCTTTGTGCCGGCGATTAACTCTTGATTCTTTGAAAAAGTTTGGGTATAATAGAAAAAGAAACTATAAGAAAAGGGGAGGTACTATGACCCGGGACCAAGTAATCGAAAAAATTACCGCCCTCCGTCAGGAGTTGGAGCGGTATAATTATGAATATTACGTTCAGGATAACCCTACCATCAGCGACTTTGTTTATGATGCAAAAATGAATGAATTGTTGGCACTGGAAAGAGAGTTCCCGGAACTGGTAACGGCAGATTCTCCTACCCAACGGGTGGGGGGGCAGGTATTGGAAGGCTTTGCCGAAGTCACACACGCCGTGCAAATGCAAAGTCTTTCCGATGTTTTTTCTGAGGCAGAGTTACAGGAATTTAATACCCGCACGGAAAAGGCATTGGAAAACTCTTCCCCCGAATACACCGTGGAAATGAAAATTGATGGGTTGTCGGTTTCTTTGGAATATGAAAACGGCAGATTTGTCCGGGGTTCTACCAGAGGCAATGGCTTTGTGGGGGAAGATATTACCGAAAATCTTCGTACCATTGGCAGTATTCCTTTGCGCCTTTCGGAGGAACTTCCCTATTTGGAAGTCCGGGGCGAAGTTTTTATGCCCAAGGCAAGTTTTATGAAACTGAATGAACAGAGAGACGTTGCCGGAGAACCGTTGTTTGCTAACCCCAGAAATGCGGCAGCCGGCTCTTTAAGACAGTTAGACAGTAAAATCACCGCAAGCCGGCGGCTTGATATCTTTGTCTTTAATGTGCAGCAAATCCAAGGGAAAACTTTGACCTCTCATAAAGAATCCTTAGAATATTTAGCAGAACTGGGCTTTAAAACCATTCCGGTTACTCAACTGTTTTATGGTGCCAAAGAATCCTATCAGGAAATCCTCCGTATTGGAGAAATGCGGGGGGATTTGCCCTTTGATATTGACGGTGCAGTGGTGAAAATCAACCAATTTGACCAGCGGGAAGCATTGGGGTCTACCACCAAAACCCCTCGGTGGGCGGTGGCTTATAAGTTCCCGGCAGAACGTCAGCAAAGCAAACTTTTAGATATCGCCCTGCAAGTAGGCAGAACCGGGGTCATTACGCCCAACGCGGTGTTAGAACCGGTACGGATTGCAGGTTCCACCGTCAGCCGTGCCACCCTGCATAACGAGGATAATATTCGGGATAAGGATATCCGTATCGGCGATACGGTTATCATCCAAAAAGCCGGTGATATTATTCCGGAAGTTGTGGAAGTGGTTAAAGAAAAGCGGACCGGAGCAGAACAGATTTTTCATATGCCAAAAGTTTGTCCCGCCTGCGGAGAACCCCTCTATCGGGAAGAAGGCGAGGCTGCCATCCGTTGTCTTAGTTCCAACTGCCCCGCACAACAAATGCGGAGCATCATCCATTTTGCCTCAAAGCCTGCTATGGACATTGACGGGCTTGGTCCCGCTGTGGTAGAACAATTGCTGGATGCAAAGTTAATCAACGATTGTGCGGATTTATATACCCTCCGTTATGAGGATCTTGTGGTTTTGGAGCGGTTTGCAGAGAAGTCTGCCCAAAACCTACTCTCTGCCATTAAAAAATCCAAAGAGCAAGGTCTTGACAGAGTCCTGTTTGGTCTTGGCATCCGCTTGATTGGTTCCAGAGCAGCACAACTTTTAGCCAAGCAGTTTGGAAATATGGAAAGTCTTCTTGCCGCACCGTTGGAGGAATTGGCACAGATTCCGGACATTGGCGAAAAGATGGCGGCCAGTCTGATTCATTATTTTGAAGAAGAAAAATCCCAATCCTTATTAGAAAGGCTCAAAGATGCCGGCGTGGTGATGACCTACGAAAAAGAAGAACAAGGAGATGCCCTTGCAGGCAAAACCTTTGTTCTGACCGGCGCCCTCCCCACCTTAAAGCGGAGCGAGGCGCAGACCTTGATTGAAAAGAACGGCGGAAAAGTCAGCGGTAGTGTTTCTAAAAAAACCGACTTTGTGGTTGCAGGCATTGATGCCGGAAGTAAATTAGAAAAAGCCAATGCTCTGGGCATTCCGGTATTGACTGAGGAAGAACTTTTAACAATGTTGCCGTAAGATATTTGCCGCTATCTAAAAGATAGCGGCAATTCTTTTTAATTTTTTTCTTTTTGGGTATTGACAAGCCCTATCTTTTATGATATGATAAGTAGGCTGTTTTGAGATATATGCAGTATGCTGCCCTAGCTCAGCAGGCAGAGCACTTCCTTGGTAAGGAAGAGGTCGGCGGTTCGAATCCGCTGGGCAGCTCCAGAAAAAGCACTTGCAAATGCAAGTGCTTTTTTGTTTTGTATGACTCATGAAATCGCCAGGAGTTTTGTTTCGGCTTTCAAGTACAAAATAGATGCAGTATATTTTAGTGAAATCCTCGCTCTGCTCGGATGAAATTAAATCCGTCCTTTATCCGCCGCAAGCGATTTCTTCTGCGAAGCAGATTTCAGCCACGACAGTGGATTTCTTCCGTCGCAAGACGGATTTAGTTGAAAAAAAGACATCCAATGGATGTCTTTTTTTCTGGTCGGGGCGACAGGATTCGAACCTGCGGCCCCCTGGTCCCAAACCAGGTGCGCTACCAAACTGCGCCACGCCCCGAAAACCTTTCCAATTATATCTTGTTTTCAAAGATTTGTCAAGGGTTAATCTGGTTCAATCGATGACTTATATTCCGAGGGTGACATTCTGGTCACACGGCGAAAAACCCGGGAGAAATAAAGGGGATTGGAAAAACAGAGTACATCTGCAATCTGGGTGAAGTTCCAGTTTCCCTCCTGAATCAGCTTTTTACGGCCCCTTTTTAATATCCAAGCCAGGTGGCAACTACCGCACAAATTTCCCGAACCAGCATGGGGTAAAACTGGGTAGCAGGTGTTTTGCCGGCAATGGCGATGGGGTTTTCAAAACCCGTTTCTATCGCAAGGTTCCGGGAACGATAGAGATGGAATTCATTGCTCACGACGGCAACCCGATAGGCACCATCTTCTCTTTTATCTAAAATCGCTTTGGTATTTTTTAAGTTTTCCCGGGTGGTGCGGGAGGTGTCTTCCATCAAAATTTGTTTTTTGGGAAATTTTTCTTTGAAAAGAGCATTGGCAATGGCCTCTGCCTCAGAAATTTCTTCGTCTTTTCCTTGACCGCCGGAACAAACCATGGTTACATCCGGATTTTTTTCTGCAAAGGAAAGAGCCGCATCAATGCGGGATTGCAGACACTTTCCGGGTTCCTTCCCTTCTAAGCCGCAGCCTAAAATAATCACATAATCAACCGGAGCACCGGTGGCAACGCTATCTGATGTTGCCTGACCCATAATTATGCCGCCAATCCAGACGCCGGCTAAAACAATCCATAAAAGAAAAAGTGAAATACCGGCAAAAAAGATATTTTTTTTCATAAAAAGCAATCCTTTCCCTTTTTTATAAAAAGGTATGATTTTGTTTCCTTTGTGCATACTAAAAATAAAAACGATGATGCATCCCGCTTGTTTTTGGGCTATGCATTATGGAAAGGAGATTACCATGGACGCATTAGCACTCATTTTGATCATTGTTGGTGCGCTGAACTGGGGAAGCATCGGTCTTTTTGGTTTTGACATTGTTGCGGCTCTGTTTGGCGGGCAACTTTCTATCCTCTCCCGCATTATTTTTACCGTAGTGGGATTGGGTGGATTGTGGGCCATCACCTTTTTCTTCAGAGACCATATTTTAGGAAAAACCAGAGACTAATGAAAAGAATTGAAAGAACCGCTTCGGCGGTTCTTTTTTATCTTATCATAAATTATTTTTCTTGGCAAGAGGGTTGACACGCTATGTCACCGAAAACGATGTTATAATGCACTCACATGAATGAGTTCCGGAACCTTGCTCATGAAAATATCTCCGCAATATGCGGGAGAGGAGGAATCCTATGTTCAATTTTACAAACACAAACAAACCCCGTCAGGAACTGTCTGCGGCTCCGGCTTCTTCTCAGAATTTGTCCGGCCAAGACCCTGCTTCTCTGGAAGCGTTGGCGGAACAAAAAGTTCAGGAAATCGAGGCACAGCGTATCGCATTTGCCAAAAAGAATCCCGATTTTGATATGAAAACCGAGATGGAAAACCCTGCTTTTAAAAACTATCTTTGGGGAAACGGCCTTACCGTGGAAGAGGCGTATTTCTTAGCACACCGTGAAGATTTGCTGGAAAATGCCCGTCGGGATGCGTTGAGCAGTCTGGCAGAACGTCAGGGCCGTATGGTAGAAAACGGTGCGGCGAAAAACCGCCCTGCCATTGCCAAAAAGAACCCGAAGGATTTAACGGATAAAGAGATTGACGCCATTATTGAACGGGTAAGAAACGGTGAAAAAATCACGTTTTAATCCATAATCTCTTTGTTATGGGTGTACTTATGAAAAGGAGGATGTATCAATGAACTATCTTAATACCCAAACCACTACAACCAATAAAGCCGGTAACAATTTAACACCGGAAATGAAAAGTTATTATGACCGTGCGCTGATTCGTTTTGCCAGTCCCAAACTGGTCCATGCGCAGTTTGGTCAGCAAAAGCCGATTCCTGCCGGCAACGGTAAAACCATCGAATTCAGACGGTTTAGCCCTCTGCCCAAGGCGCTGACCCCTCTGACCGAGGGCGTTACCCCCAAGGGCAACACCTTAAATGTAACCACCGTAGAATCCACGGTGGAACAGTACGGTGATTATGTGACCATGTCCGATATGCTGACTTTGGCGTCGGTGGACTCTGTGGTCAGCGAAACCCAAAACGTACTGGGCGACCAGGCAGGCAGAACCTTAGACACCGTCATCCGCGAAAAAATCAATGCCGGCACCAACGTGCAGTATGGTAATGGTAAAGCGGACAGAAGCCTGCTTGTAGGCGGTAATGCAGACGAAGAAAAGAACGATTATCTTTCCGTAGCAGCCGTAAAACGTGCCGTTGCTACCTTAAAGAGAAACAACGCCGCACCCTTTAAGGATGGTTGCTATGTGGCAATCATTCACCCGGACGTTGCCAACGATTTGACCAGCGACCCAGAATGGAAAGCCATTAAGCAGAACGTGGACCCGGAAGACTGGTACAAAGGTGCCATCGGTAAAATCCACGGTGTTGTCTTTGTGGAATCCACCGAGGCGAAAATTTTCCGTGCAGGTTATTTAAGAAATCCGGAAACCTTGGTAAAGGGTGACCCGGAAACGTTGACAGTAGCGGCGGTAGACGGCAAGAAGATTACCCTGCGTGAAGCGTTGAGCGCAGAAGATGTTACTTATCTTGGAACCCGCAGTATTCAGATTGCAGGCTTTAACTATGCCATTGCTTCTGCTACTCAAGGGGAAGAGGGCTGCGCTGTTATCACTTTGTCCGAAACCCCGGACGCCAGCGTAACACCCGGTGCCGTGATTTATCCTGCCGGCGCAGGTGCAGACGGCAGAGATATCTATTCTACCCTCTTTATTGGTCAGAACGCTTACGGTGTTACCAGTATCACTGGTGGCGGACTGGAAACCATCTTGAAGCAAAAGGGTAGTGCCGGCACCGGTGACCCGCTGGATCAGCGGAGTACCGTTGGCTGGAAAGCAACACAGACCGCAGAAATTCTTTCGCCGGAATTTATGGTTCGTGTAGAAACCACTTGTAGTTACTAATAAAAGAATAAGACTGTCAGGAACGGCTGCTTTGTAGCCGTTCCGGCAGCGGATGAAGGAGGGAATAACTATGTCCACAAAACAAACAAGTAAAAAAGGCCAGAGTTTAGAGGCCTATTACAAAGAATTGGTTCCTGTAATGTTAATCAAAGATAACAACCGTTATAAAGAAGACGTTACCGTTACCGTCAATGGAATCAACTACCAAATTCAAAGAGGCGTTTCCGTGATGGTGCCACGCTCTGTTGCTTTGGTTTTAGAACGAAGCCATCAGCAGGACATGGAGGCACAGGCCTATGTGGAAAGCCTGAAGAGGTAGGTGGCAGAGATGGAGTTGTTGCAAATAATCAAAACCGCCGATGAACTCTGCCCCAACCATTATACCCAAGAAGAAAAACTTCGTTGGTGTGATGAGGTTTCTGCCGGTATCCGTCGGCAGATAAAAAAGATTTATGATACGGTGGAAACAACCGTAACCGGGCCGGGAGAACTGGTTTTGCCTGACGACATTGCCTTTGAAGACATTGAAGTCGCCTATATCAATGGGCAACCCATAGAGGAAGTAGACTTTCGCAGTTTTGCCGAGGGCGGTGTACCTGTGGGGGTGACCTTTCCGGCAAAGATAAAATTGGTTTTCTTAACCCGGGCGTTGCCGGTGCGGCATATCAATTTAAAAGGTTGCTATGATGTGAGCGAAAATTTCATCAAACTTACCGATGTAAATTTATATCCGGGAGATTTGATAGAATGGGTGCTTCTTGAAGATGAAAATCAGGAGCCGGATTGGAGTCAGGCGGAACGGACCTATATTGTGGATCAGGTTTATGATGGTTTGGTGGTAGAAGAAAACACCTTTACACCCCAGACTGCCGCACCTCTTGCTATCCGCCGGATCATCGATGATTTGACAGAGATTGACGAACTCCCTTACGAGGGAATGTATCTGGAATATTTGCTCGGGAAAATGGCTTTCTATCAACGTGATTATACCGGATACAGCGCACATATGAGTCAGTATAATACCCTTTGGGAGGAACTTTCCCGGGATTATAAAACCCGTGCGCCTATGAATCGTATTTCCGGATTCCGGAAATACTGGCAGTCTTAAAAGAAAGGAGAAATCCTTATGATTTTACCGACTTTTGGCATAAAAGAAGAGAAAAAAATGCAACTTTCGGGATTTGGGGGATTGGATCTTCGGGAAAAGCCGGGCAAGAACAGCCTTTCTGCCATGGAAAATCTTTCCCCCAAAGGTTATCCGGCAGCAATCCCCCGCAAAGCCCGGAAAAAAGTGTTGGAATTATCGGGGATTACCAACCTTTTCGTTCCGGAAGAGACCGGTACGCCTATGACTGCGTTTACCGGTGTCCGGAATAGAGGTTTTTACTATCAAGGAAGAAGAATTGATGGACAAGTTTTAAAAGAAGGCAAAAAAACCATTGTTGATTTTAATGGGAAAATTTGTATTTTCCCGGACAAAGTCTATTATGGCTATCTGCCTGATCCGGATACCGGAGAGGTCAAGGATTGCCTTTTAAAGATGGAAACCACGATTTTGGCATCGGGGGTAAGGTTTTATTCTTCCTATCAGGAATTGACAGGCACCTATACGGCTTACCTTCAAAAAACAGATGCCGGATTTAACCTATTTTCTCCGGGAGACAGTATTGTGATTTCCGGTGCCTCAAAAAGTCAAAATAATGTGGTGCCGGTGGAGGGAAAGAAAGATTTTGCATCATCGGATGCCATTGTCAGCGCGGTGGTGGAAAAGGCAACCAGAGATCGTTTGGATTTGTTGCTCTTTACCAAATCGGGAAAGTTTGCTTCTTTTGAAAACACCACCGAATCGGAAGAAATTACCGTTTCTGCCCATATCCCCGATATGAACCATATCTGTGTGCACAACAACCGCCTTTGGGGGACTTCCCAAAACGGAGAATATATCTATGCCTCCAAATTAGGGGACTGTATGAATTTTCATTCCTTTCAGGGACTTTCCGATGATAGTTGGTATGGCTATGTGGGAACCCCGGGAGAATTTACCGGTATTTGCAGTTATCGTTCCGGCGTAGTTGCCTTTAAGCGGAACTGCATCCATCATATCTACGGAGATGCCCCGCAAAATTTTTCAATGCCCAAACAGATTATGGGTGGGTGCAAAGACGGCGAAAGCATCCGGGAACTTGGGGGTGTCCTTTACTATCTTTCAGATACCGGATTTTGTGGTTACCAAGGCGGAGAACCTTATCCCATCAGCCCGGCGTTGGGAGAAAATCGCTATCAAAGCGCCATCTCCGGCACAGATCAGCAGTACTATTATGCCTCTGCTTATCAAAAAGACGGTTCCTGCGACCTTTTGGTTTTTGACCCAATGCTTGGCGCCTGGTACCGGGAAGATCATACGCCCTTTTTGGGGTTTGCCTTTTATGGGGGTGTTTTCTATGGTGCTACCGAGGGAGCGCTCTTCGCCTTTGGAGAAGGAGCGGAACCGGTAAACTGGTCCATGACCACCCAAAATATCTCCTATCAGACCATAACCCATAAGGGGGTTTCTGCTCTTTGGCTTCGGTTAGAAAAAGACGGTTCTGCGCAAGTAAATGTGGAAATTTCCTATGACAAGGGAGCGTTTTTGCCCTGTGGAACATTGACCATAGGAGAGAGTTTTGGTGTACGGAGAATTCCGGTTCGTTTCCGGAAATGCGACAGTTTTCGTATCCGGATTTCCGGTACGGGGTCTGTGGTGATACACGATTTGGAACTGGAAACCTATCAAGGAGGGAGAAACTATGGATTATAATAAAAAAACGGTGCCCAAACGAGAAGATGGTCAGGTTGGTATCCGTGCCACCCTGAACAATATGGGATTTTCTGATAGCCAGATTGGTTATGACGAAAAAACCGGCACCGTAACACTAAACGGAAAAAACTTTATGAAGCCCGGATTTATGGACGAAGATGCCGGTATTTCCTACGCCAACGAAAAAGATATTCAAACCAATCTGGTAAACTTTTTTCAGGGAACGTCCAATCCGGTGGTTCGGGTCAGCGACGCTTACAGTGCCGCCGCAGGCAAGTATGGTCTTTTGGCAGATGCTCTGACCTACGGAAACGGCACGGTTTCCATTGGGGGAAATCCTTTGGATATCCTCTATATTGATGATGAAGGAAAAGCCTGGGCAAGACAGAATTCTGTGGAAAATTTGACCAAAGACTATGCCGGTGCGGTCGGGGTTACCTCCCCAACGGCATTGGCAAAAAGATATGAAGAAAAATATCTTGTTGATGCGCAAAACCTGAGCAATCGCCTTGCCAATCAGGAGGCGTTTTCTTATAACCCGGATGAAGATCCGGTTTATCTTGCTTATCGGGAACGTTATCTTCGTGAGGGGGCAAGAGCCGGACAGGATGCCATGGCAAACTATGCATCACTAACCGGAGGATATGCCAATTCTGCCGCAGCAACTGCGGCAGCGCAGACTCAGCAGTATTACACCAAGCAGTTAACGGATGCCATTCCGGAATTGGCAAATATGGCATATGAACGATATATAAAAAAGTATCAGACAGATTTGTCGTTACTGGACCGTATGATTAACCTTTATGATACCGCTTATGAGAATGCCGAAAAGGCAAATCAGGCACAGCGGGATAATGCAAACTTATCCGCGGCGTCCAATGTGGAGCGGGATAATTCTGCATGGGAAAGAGCCTGGGAAGAAACCTTTAACCAGCAAAAATATAATCAGACAGAAGAAGACGCTGTAAGGGATGCCGAAAAACACTCTCTGGAAACCGAGTCGCTTACCCTCAGCAACTGGCAAAAGAAAATCTATCAGGAATATTATCAAAAATTACTGGAAGAAGAACTTGCCGGTTCTATCCTGGATAATCAACTGAAAAAAAGTAAACTTTAAAATGCAAAGGGACTGTAAAACAGTCCCTTTCTTTTTGCAATTATTTTACAATTACCATTTCCTGTACCACGTCATTGTAAATCTTCACAAAGAGTCTGGCTTCGTTGCCTTCTTCGTAGATTTCAATGTCCGCAGGGGAAACAACCTGAATGTCTGCCTTGGGTCTGGAAGAATCATAGAGATATACAAGGGCATCACCGGTTGCAAAGTTGTGGATTGCACCATTGACTGTCATATTGATGCTACCGCTGAACTTCTTGGTAACCTTACCATAAACGGTGGTTAAGTCTGTGGTTACTTCGGTGATGAATTCGGTGGTTTTTGCGCTACTGTCAAAGAGGAGATTGATGCTGTCAATCTCGCCGTCTGCGTTGACGCGATACTGAATAATATCACCTTTGGCTAGCGCTTCACTACCCCCGGTACCCTTACGGAGAACGGTCTTGTCTACCGCAAGAAGACTGATTTCCTTTCCGTTTTGCCAGCCGTAGAGACGATCGGTATCCTCATAGTCTGCATTTTGTGTTGCACCAATGCGGTCTACTACCAAGATAGGAGATTCCGGTGCGGTTACACCCACAGAACTGGTGATGATGATTACTTTTGCCTGATAGTTTTCCTGCAAGTCATAAATCAGGGCATCGTATGCGGTTTCGTTGGACAAGGTCGCTTTGGTCCGGATGGTATACTTATCGGTATCGGTTCCTGCATTTTCCGGGATATCAAAAATGATGGTGTTTTCCCCGACGCTGACATTATCCAGCTTACCGGAAGCGGATTTATAAACCATATCGTCCTTTTTAATATTCAGGGTAAATTCCCCTACATTCGGTGCGCCGGAAGCGGTGTTGTCTGCCGCAAGATCGATGGCATTGATATTGCCGGACGCATTGGTTTCATAGACAATCAACTGGGGTGTTACTGAAGAAGCGCTACCTAACAGCGCGTCTACCACATCGGAGGGTTCTACCCCAAATTCCTTGTTAAACCGCATCTTGTTGGTGCTGGTGAGGATTTGGGTTTCGCCGGTCATGGTAAAGAGTTTGAATTGTGCGGTGGTCTGGAAGGTATCGTTCATAGCAACCCCTACCAGATACCCGTACTTGGTTTGTTGATTTTCTGTGCCCACAACGGCGTTTTCGTCAACAGCGGCAATCTTGTTTTCCATATCCAGATAGAAGGTGCCTCTGTCTCGCAGTGAAATGGTGCCGGGGTAACTTGCGGCTTTTTTATAAAGTTCCGCACTTTCGCCGATGCGATAGCCTTCCTCGGTTGCCTCGGTTACCATACCATTGATGGATGCATCCGACACATAACCCTTGATTAACTCTTTGTCATCGCTGATGGTGTAAGAAATAACATTCCATTCTTTCAGTTCAGAAACCTTAATTTCGGAACCGTTTTTAATGAGAGAGAACATCACGGTATCCTGGGTTTCGTCAAAGACCAAAGAACCGTTCAAATATTTGTCGGTCACTCTGCCGGTAATGGTAGAAACGGTGTCTACTACCAAGTTGGTGAAGTGGTTAATAAAGGCGATTTCATAGATACCATTGGTATCTGCATCCAACAAGGTAACGTTACCGGAAATGGGCTTTAATGCCTCTTTGGCAACGTTGGCTTTATATTTGCCGTTGTAGATATAAACTGCATCTGCGGCAATGGTGCCGGTTCGGGTCTTTCTGTCGGTGGGACTTGCCCAATATTCAAAGGTGCGGGTTCCGTCCGTGCCCTCGGTAACAGAAACAATATCATCTGCGTTGGCGGTAATCACCTTATTTTTGTTTTCCTGCGGTCTTACGTTGATGATGGTTCTGTCATCGGTTGTTTTATCCAATCTTGCATAATAAAGAACGTTGTAGCCTAATAACAATTTAGAGTCAGAGTCGCCCTCTAAAAAGGTTTTTTTGTCAATCATAATCCGATTTTTATCGGTAGTGCTGCCGCCGTCTAATGCGGTTTCTACGGTAGCGGTAATCTGCCCATAACCTTTTTCTACATTCAATCTGTCATAAAGCAGGGTTTTGTCTACCACTTCATAGGAAACATTGGTACCAAAACCGGTTTGCTCCATTAAGTTAACCGTGAGTGCATTAAAAATCATCTGGGCAATATCGCCACGGGTTGCCGGTTCATTGGCGTTACCGGAAATGCCCCGGAAAAGTTGGTTGCTGGAAGCAACATAAAGATAACCGGCAGGATATCCGCCTTTGTCTTCTGCCATGGGTTCATAACCCATCGCTCTTACCATAATGGTAGCCGCTTCTTGCAAAAGAACCTGATCATCAGGGCGGAAGGTGCCAACATCATCACCCACCACCATACGATGCTGGTCGGCAACGTTGATGGCACCGGTTGCCCAGTGATCTGCGGGAACGTCAGGGAAGGTGGTTTTGCCCATAGAGGACTTTGCCAATTCTTCCAGACCTACAGAGTAAACGGCAACCTTTGCCATCTCACTACGGATAATGCCGTCATTGGGCCGGAAGGCACCGGTTCCCGCATCGCCCACCATAATACCAAGGGCGCCTAACAGTTCTGCCGCTTCTTCGTATTTGGTGTCTGCAATATCGGGTGCCAAAGTAATTCTGGCGGTGCTGTAACGGGACGGCGCCGGAACTTCTGCAACCGGAGCGGCAGCCATACCATTATATTTGGAACTGTTTTCTACCAAGTTGGTGTTTACGCCGTCAGCAGCGTCCAGGGTACCATCTGCATTGGTACCGTCAAACGCCTGACGCGTATGAAGTTTACCGTCTCCGGAAACAGTCATTCCATCGGTCAAATCCCGGGATGCAGACTGATTGGGAGCCAGTAGTTCGCCCTCGCCGGAAGTCTGGAGCCCGTCTAAAAAGAAGGTAGGTTCGCCAGTGAGTTCTTCTGCAAAAACAGCGGTAGACCCAAGGGCGAGAATCAGACCAACAACGAGAAGCAAAGAGATGCATCTTTGAAACATAACATTTTCCTCCTCAATTTAAAATATTCGAATTTTTGGGTTGTTGATTTTTGTCTTTTTACGGATTTATTTTGTGCAGTGGAAGAAAAATTACACCAACAATATTCTGGCAAGAGTGGTAAAAAAAGTTTAAAATTTTAACATAAACTTCTTGAATTATGGTAGAACATATGGTATAGTAAAGTTAAATAAGCAGAATATGATGTGGTTTTTTGCAATTTTTTTATAAAAACAGGAAGGATGAATTATGAAAAAAAGACCGCT
>JAZPYU010000032.1:0-2776 GCA_045544295.1 Ructibacterium sp.
GTTCTTATGGCACAAATCGGTAGTTTTGTACCGGCCAGTGAGGCAGAAATCGGTATTGTTGACAGAATTTTTACCCGTGTTGGTGCTTCGGATGATTTATCATCCGGACAGAGTACCTTTATGGTAGAAATGAATGAAGTATCTTATATTTTAGATAACGCAACAGCAAACAGTTTGATTATTTTAGATGAAATTGGTCGTGGAACCAGTACCTTTGATGGATTAGGCATTGCTTGGGCGGTTGTGGAATACATTGCAGATGTGAAAAAATGTGGCGCAAAGACTATGTTTGCGACTCATTATCACGAACTTACTCAATTAGAAGAGAAAATTCCTAATATTAAAAATTATTGTGTTGCGGTTAAGAAAAGAAATGATACCATCAGTTTCCTCAGAAAGATTATTCGTGGTGGCGCTGACCAAAGTTATGGTGTGGATGTTGCGGCTCTTGCCGGTGTAAAAAAATCCGTTGTAAATCGCGCCCGGGAAATTGTAGAAGCCTTAGAATCCCAGGATGGGCAAGAAGTAAAAGAAAGAAAGGTTCAAAGTTATGCTACAACATTTGTAGACGACAGTCAAATGAACTTCTTTGGTGCGGCAGAAAATCCGGTTCTGGAAGAACTTCGGGAGATGGATTTAAATGTGATGGCGCCGGTGGAAGCACTCACCAAACTTTATGACTTACAGGCGAAATTAAAAAATCAGTAAAGAGGAGGGAGAGCAATGCAGAAAATTCAGGTTTTATCTCAGGCGGTTGCAGACCAGATTGCAGCCGGAGAAGTAGCAGAAAGACCTGCGGCAGTAGTAAAAGAATTGGTAGAAAATGCGATGGATGCAGGGGCTAAGCATATTCAAGTTGAAATCAAGCAAGGCGGCATTGCTTATATCCGGGTAACTGATGACGGTTCCGGTATCCATGCCGATCAGTTGGAAACTGCATTTTTGCGCCATGCAACCAGCAAATTATCTACGATTGAAGATTTAAACACCATTGCGACTATGGGATTTCGTGGTGAGGCATTGGCAAGTATTTGTGCGGTTGCAGAGGTTGAGGTAATCACCAAAACTGCCAATAGTGAAGAAGGTTGTTATCTGGAACTTTTGCATGGTGTTCCCCAAGGGAAAGAACCTATTGCTTGCGGAACAGGAACTACCATGGTAGTGAAAAAACTTTTTGCAAATGTTCCTGCCAGAATGAAGTTTTTGAAAAAAGATGCCACCGAATCTGGTTATGTGGCGGATTTGTTAGGAAGAATTGCTCTTTCCAGGCCGGAAATCGCATTTACTTATATTTGCGACGATAAAGAAGTATTTGCTACCTCCGGTGATGGAAAACTTGTTAACGTAGTCTTAAAACTCTATGGACTTGACTATGCAAAAGGGGTTATCCCTATTAATTATACGGAGGATAAAATCCACATTTCCGGCTTGATTGGAAAGCCGGAACTTGCCCGTGGTAATCGAACAAGACAAACCTTGTTTGTGAACGGACGGTATATCAAAAACCACGTGGTTGCCAAAGTAGCGGAAGAAGCATACCGAAATAGCATTATGGTGGGTAGGTTCCCGTTTTTTGTGATTTCTATTGATTTGCCGCCAGAACAAGTGGATGTAAATGTTCATCCTGCAAAAACAGAAATAAAATTTGCTAATGAAAAGCAGATTTACGATGTTGCCTACCACGCCATTCGCAGTGCTATTGCCGCAGGTGAAAGCAGTGTGAAAAAGGCAGAAGAAAAAACAGAGAATGTTTTCAAATCCCCTTCCAAAAGTTTTGAATTCCCCAAACCCGTTCAGCGGGAAACCAATGTTTCTCCGAAACTGGTAAAAGAATATTTAGAATACACTATTCCCAAACAAGAAATTGTAGAACCCGTTGTGCTTCAGGATAAAGAAAAAGAACTATTTGCAATATTAGAAGATCCACAACCCGAGGTGGTACAAGAATCGATGCCGGAAGTAATTCCGGAATCACAAAAAGAAGTGGCAAAAACACAGATTGTGGGTCAGGTATTTGATACCTATATCATTTGCCAAAAAGGTGAAGAAATGTTTTTGATTGACCAACACGCCGCCCATGAACGTTTGCGTTTTGAGTCTTTAAAAGAATCTTACCTGAAAAAGGAACGGCTGAGTCAAATGCTGCTGAGTCCTATGGTGATTAACCTTGATTTTCAGGAAAAAGAAGTGGTTCTCAGTTGTATCAAAGATTTTCAGGGTTTTGGTTTTGAACTGGAAGATTTTGGCGGGACTGCGGTGATTTTACACGGTACACCCATCACGGCAGATGAACAGACCATTCGTGATTTGGTTTTGGAACTTGCAGACGCACTAATGGAACAACGTAAGCATCCGGTTGCAGATTTTGAAGAACGTGCCCTTGATATGATTTCTTGCAAATATGCAATCAAAGCAAATCATAAATTAAGTTTGATTGAGATGGAAGATTTGGTTAAAAGGACTGAGGTAATGGAAGAAGATGGGGTTAAAACTTGCCCCCATGGAAGACCGGTTAAAATTTCCTTTACCAAAGCAGAAATCGAAAAAATGTTTAAGCGCAGAGTATAACAAAAAGCCACTCGGATGAGTGGCTTTTTGTTTGGCCCTCCAGCCTAACTCGAACCACGTTCGTTTGCAACATCAATACGCGGTCGCTGCTCGGTCCCCTGCGTCCGCAAGCGGCTCGCAGGCTCGTTGGTTCGTTCAAATAAAAGCAAAGAAAAAACCACTCGGATGAGTGGCTTTTTGTTTGGCTCCTCCAGTTGGACTCGAACCA
>JAZPYU010000033.1:0-2038 GCA_045544295.1 Ructibacterium sp.
GTTGTTACCTGCGCCGATTAAGCCCATCATTTCAACGTGGGCAGGAACAGAAGAAGAACCTGCAAACTGTGCATCGGAGTGCATACGACCCATGGTATCGGTCATACCATAAGAAGCAGGACCTGCGGCCATATTATCCGGGTGCAGAGTTCTACCGGTACCGCCACCGGATGCAACAGAGAAGTATTTCTTGCCTTGTTCGATACATTCTTTCTTATAGGTACCTGCAACGGGGTGCTGGAACCGGGTGGGGTTGGTGGAGTTACCGGTGATGGAAACGTCTACACCTTCTAAGTGCATGATAGCAACGCCTTCACGAACGTCATCAGAACCATAGCAACGAACCTTAGCACGTTCACCATTAGAGTAAGCGGTTTCTTTTACGACCTTTACTTCGCCGGTGTAGTAGTCAAACTGAGTTTGAACATAGGTAAAACCGTTGATTCTGGAAATGATTTGTGCAGCATCCTTGCCAAGACCGTTCAAGATAACTCTCAGGTCTTCTTTTCTTGCCTTGTTAGCACTTCTTGCAAGGCCAATAGCACCTTCTGCTGCTGCAAAAGATTCGTGACCTGCTAAGAATGCGAAACACTTGGTTTCTTCCCGGAGCAGTCTTGCGCCCAGGTTACCATGGCCGATACCAACCTTACGGTCGTCAGCAACGGAGCCGGGGATACAAAAAGACTGAAGACCCAAACCAATTTTTTCTGCAGCGTCTGCTGCGGTGGTAACGCCGTCTTTGATTGCGATAGCCGCACCTACAATGTAAGCCCAACAAGCGTTTTCAAAACAGATGGGCTGAATGCCCTTTACCATATTGTATACGTCAATGCCCTTATCATCACAGATCTGCTTTGCTTCTTCGATGGAAGAAATGCCGTGCTTTTTAAGTTCTGTGTTGATTTGGTCGATTCTTCTTTCGTAACTTTCAAATAAAGCCATTATCAAATACCTCCTATCTTATTCGTGACGGGGGTCGATGAGTTTTGCTGCATCATCAACTCTGCCGTACTGACCGCTAGCCTTTTCTAATGCTTCGTTCGCGTCCATACCCTTGCCGATCATTTCCATCATCTTGCCAAGGTGAACGAACTTGTAACCGATAATCTGATTTTCATCGTCTACCGCGATCTTGGTGATGTAACCTTCTGCCAGTTCCAGATATCTGGGACCCTTGTCCAAGGTAGCATAGGTGGTACCAACCTGAGATCTGAGACCTTTACCCAAATCTTCAAGACCTGCACCGATGGGCAGACCGTCTTCGGAGAAAGCAGTCTGGGTACGGCCGTAAACGATCTGGAGGAATAATTCCCGCATAGCGGTGTTGATAGCGTCACAAACCAAGTCGGTGTTGAGGGCTTCTAACAAAGTCTTGCCAACTAAGATTTCGGATGCCATAGCAGCGGAGTGGGTCATACCGCTACAACCTACGGTTTCAACCAGGGCTTCCTGGATGATACCTTCTTTTACATTTAAGGTCAGTTTACAGGTACCTTGTTGGGGTGCACACCAACCAATACCGTGGGTCAGACCGGAAATGTCACTAATTTGTTTTGCCTGGGTCCATTTACCCTCCTGAGGGATGGGTGCCGGACCGTGATATGCACCCTTAGCAAGAGGACACATTTTTTCTACTTCACTTGAATACTTCATGCTTTTTGCTCCTTTCATTGACTCATTGACTCAATATGTTAATTATATCACAATTTCCAAAATATGCAATAAGATTTTAACAAAATCTACGACCCGCCAAAACCTGACAGGAAGCAGATGTGTTTTTTTGTCTACTTCGACAAATTTTGCTATTTCTCTAATGCCATAATCTTCTCAACCCGGCGTGCGTGTCTGCCGCCTTCGTGGTCTGTGTTAACAAAAGCATCTACAATGGTAAGTGCCAAATCCGGACCGGTAATTCTCTCACCAATGCATACAATCTGCGCATCGTTGTGGGCTCTTGCCATTTTGGCGCTGTAACAGTCTGTTGCATGGGCGGCACGGATGCCATCTACCTTGTTGGCTGCAATGCTCATACCAATAC
>JAZPYU010000034.1:0-7467 GCA_045544295.1 Ructibacterium sp.
GTGAGCAAGAAACTGCCGGTGGACAGGAACCTGTATCCGGCAAAGGCGGGGCACGCCGCAAAGGGAATGGTGCACCGACTTTAATGAAGTTTGGCAGAGACTTAACCCAAATGGCAAGGGAAGAAAAGTTAGACCCCATCATTGGCAGAGACGACGCCATTGAACGGGTGGTACAAATCCTTAGCCGCAGAACTAAAAACAACCCCTGCCTGATTGGGGAACCGGGTGTTGGTAAAACTGCGGTAGCAGAGGGATTGGCACAAAAAATCGTTGCCGGCGAGGTTCCGGAAATTTTAAAAAACAAGCAGGTTGTAGCACTTGATATGTCCTCTATGATTGCCGGTGCCAAATACCGTGGGGAATTTGAAGAACGGCTGAAAAAAGCCATGGAAGAAATCTCCAAGGACGGAAATATCATTCTTTTTATTGATGAACTCCATACCATTGTGGGTGCCGGTGCGGCAGAGGGTGCCATTGATGCGGCTAATATTTTAAAGCCGGTACTGGCAAGAGGTGAGTTGCAAGTGATTGGAGCAACTACCCTGAGCGAATATCGAAAGTATATTGAAAAAGATGCGGCTTTGGAACGTCGGTTTCAACCCATTACTTTGGCAGAACCTACCCCGGAAGAAAGTGTTCAGATTTTACAGGGAATCCGGGATAAGTATGAGGCACACCATCGGGTAAAGATTACCGATAAAGCCATTGAAACGGCGGTTAACCTTTCTATCCGCTATATTTCCGACAGATTCTTGCCGGATAAAGCCATTGACTTGGTGGATGAAGCAGCATCCCGTCTGCGGATGAAAAACCTGACGGCGCCCTCTGATGTGAAAGACATTGAAGAACAGATTGCGGCTGTCAAAAAGGAAAAAGAAGCGGCAATCACCGTACAGGAATATGAACGTGCTGCAAGTCTTCGGGATAAGGAAAAGGAACTGCAAAATCAGTTAGAAGAAGAAAAGAAAAACTGGGAAAATAATGCGGCTTCTGAAAAGGTAGTGGTGACAGAGGAAGAGATTGCAGAAATCATTTCTATGTGGACCGGAATTCCATTAAAGAATTTGGAGGAAACCGAGAGTGAACGGCTTCTTAAATTAGAAGAAATTCTTCATCAGCGGGTAGTTGGTCAGGAAGAGGCGGTACAGGCAGTTGCCAAGGCTATCCGCCGTGGCAGAGTGGGACTCAAAGACCCCAAACGTCCCACCGGTTCCTTTATCTTTTTAGGACCTACCGGCGTTGGTAAGACAGAACTTTCCAAAGCCCTGGCAGAAGCAATCTTTGGAGATGAAGAGGCGATGATTCGTGTAGATATGTCCGAGTATATGGAAAAGCACACAGTATCCCGTCTGGTTGGTTCCCCTCCCGGATATGTAGGCTATGATGAGGGCGGACAACTGACCGAAAAGGTTCGCAGAAAGCCTTATTCTGTCATCCTCTTTGATGAGATTGAAAAGGCACATCCGGATGTGTTTAATATCCTTTTACAGATTTTGGATGATGGTATCCTGACCGATGCCCAGGGACGGAGAGTGGATTTTAGAAACACCGTGATTATTATGACTTCCAATCTTGGTGCACGGCAGATTACTTCCCGGAAAAGTATGGGCTTTGCCGCAGGTAGTGAAAATCAGGAGGAGCGGGATTATGCCGCCATCAAAGCCGATGTGATGAGTGAGGTGAAACAGGCGTTTCGTCCGGAATTTTTAAACCGGATTGATGAACTGATCGTCTTCCATCAACTGAGCCACGAAAACATCAAGGAGATTGCCGGCAAACTCCTTGCGCAGTTGGAAAAGAGACTTGCCGATAATAAGATTGCGGTAGAATTTTCTGATGAGGCAATCGAAAAGATTGCCAAAGAAGGTTTTGATCCGGTCTACGGGGCAAGACCCTTAAAGAGAGCCATCCAAAGTGAGATTGAGGACAGAATTGCAGAGGAGATGCTTTCTGGCAAGATAAAAGCCGAGGATGCTATCCTTGTGACGGTAGAAGATGGCGTGTTTATTTGCGTGAAAAAGTAAATAATAAAAAATCCCAATTTTGGGATTTTTTATTATTTTAGGGAGAGTTTTGTAAAAAAATCAAACAAGGTGTTACAGAACGCTTACAATTTAAATACAAATCAAAAACCGCTGTTTACAGAGGTAGAAAGAATGATATAATAAATAGTGTTTTTTCAGGCAAAACTTGTGGGGTGACCCGAGTTTGGTGTGAGGAGGGGAGTCTGATGAAAGAGCAAGAAAATCGGACCAGACTACGCCGTGCCAAACGTGAGAAAAAACAAAAACGTCAGTGGGTAATTAAGGGAATTGCAGGTGCAGTTCTTTTATACCTGATTTTACTTATCATTTTCAGTCTATATAGCGGAATGTCTACCATCATTGCCATGAATGGTACCGTGCAGGAAGAAATCCTGGCGGATGGGTATATCTTCCGGGAGCAAACGGTGTTAAAAGCCCCGGTGGGCGGTTACTTAGAAACCGTAGTGCGTGACGGTGACCGGGTAAAGGAAGGTCAGATTATCGGGTATATCTATACCGGTGAATATCAGCCGGAAACAACCCAAAAAATTCAGGAAATCAGTCAACAGATTGCAAGAATGGAAAGTGATTTGACTTCCAGTACCTATACCGGTAGTGTGGTTATGGCAGAACAGAAAATCGGTATTGCTGCCAGAGATTTATCGGACCTTCGTACCAGACGGGATATCAGCATTCTTTCTAAGCACAAGGATACGCTGAATTTGTTAATCGAAAAAAAGAATGCTACGAGCGATGGAGAAAGCACAGACCCTGCGGCGCTTTTGATGTCTTTAAAAGAGGAACTTTATGCGCTGGAAAGTCAGGGCGGCGGGAAAACCGCTTTGGTAGCGGAGACCCCCGGTGTCTTTTGCGCAAGAGTGGACGGGTTGGAAGAAAAACTGAATCTTGCAGAAGCAACCAATGTCACGGTTAGTTCTTTAAAGCAGTTAGACGCAGAAGAAACCAAGCGGAGCAAGGAAGTTTTACCTAACGAGCCGGTTTGCAAAATCGTCAACAATTATGGTTGGAGTTTTGCCACCTGTATTCCTCAAAAAGATGCAGAACAATTGCAGGTGGGCGGTAAAATTCGTCTCCGGTTTTTTGAACTTTCCGATACCACCATTTATGGAACGGTACAAAGTATCAGCCCGGAAGAAAATGGCAAGGTAGCCGTTTCTGTGTATACCAACCGTTATGTGGAGGGTATCTACGGGGTTAGCCGTGCATCTGCGGAAGTGATTACCGTTAGTGTAGAGGGGATTAAAATCCCGGCAGATAGTTTGCATATGCAGGAAAATCAAACCGGCGTTTATGTTTTGCGTTTGGGCGTTGTACGTTTTGTGCCGGTACATGTTAATTACCGGAACGACCATTGGGCAATTATCAGCCCGGTTTTGGATACGGGAGCGGAATATAAACTCCAGATTTATGATGAAATTGTAGTCAAGGCCAAAAATCTGGAAGATGGCAAGGTTGTGAGATAAGATGGCTTTGCAAGAAAATCTGGCAGAGGTAACAAAAAAAATTGCGGATGCTGCCAAGTCGGCAGGGAGAAATCCAGAGAGTGTGTTATTGATTGCGGTCAGCAAGACAAAGCCGGTTTCTATGATAGAAGAGGCTGTAAAAGCCGGTATGTTGGACTTTGGTGAAAACCGCCCTCAGGAATTGGCAGAGAAGTTTGGCCAAGTTCCCAATGTTCGCTTCCATCAAATTGGGCAGTTGCAAAGGAACAAGGTAAAATATATCATCGATAAAACTTCCCTGATTCACTCGGTGGATAGTCTTGCTCTTGCAGAGGAGATTGAAAAGCGGGCGGCAAAGATTGATAAGGTGCAGGATATTTTAGTGCAGGTAAATATTTCCGGCGAGGAAAGTAAATCCGGCACCAAACCGGAGGATACCTTAGCCTTGTGTGAGGCGATCAGTAAATTTTCTCATATCCGAATCCGGGGATTGATGACCATTTCCATTGCCGGTGCAGAGGAAGAAGAAAACTATCGGATTTTTTCCGGATTGAAAAAGTTGGCAGAAGAAATTGAGAAAAAAGGAATTCCCGGTGTTTCTATGAAAGAGTTGTCTATGGGAATGACCAATGATTACGAAATTGCCATCAAAGCAGGTGCTACGATGGTGCGGGTAGGAAGCGGCATCTTTGGTGCCAGAGATTACAGTAAATAATTTTATCAAGTTATAAATCAGGGTGTCTGTTAATTTTTTGTGCGGGCAGACAACCATAAAAAAAGTCGTAGCACAGCGGCGGATAGGAGATACCATGAGTAATTTTATGAACAAGATGCTAAACTTTGTAGGCTTTGAGACCGATGACTATCAGGAAGATTATGAAACCCCCGTTCAGGAGGAGTTGGAATATGAAGAACCGATCATGGAGCGTTTTGCATCCAGAAGAAGCAGTCGTGTGGTAAAATTGCACGACGCTGTTCCCCAACAGATGAAGGTTGTAGTAATGCAGCCGGAAAGTTTTGAAGAGGCAAGAGATATTACCAATCACTTGAAAAACAGAAAGCCTATTGAAGTAAATTTAGAATCCGTAGAAAAAACAGTTGCCCGGAGAATTATTGATTTTCTCAGCGGTGCAGTTTTTGCATTGGATGGCGATATCCAGAAAGTCTCCAATGGTATCTTTGTGATTGCTCCTAACAATGTTGGAATTTTAGGAGAAGACAACAGCGAAGGTTTTTCCTGGGGTAACTAATGACACTCGATAGTCAGGAAAAACTTTTGATTGCCCGTGGCGAGGATGCCATTTCTTTGGCAGAAAAGCGATGTTTTGTGAAAACATTGGGTTTTTTAAATCCCTACGAGCAACAGATACTAAAAAGGCATTTGCCTAAAATTTCCGGTATGGAAATCTTCTTTGACGGGGGATATCCCGAGGCAGAGAGAACTATGTTGGTTTGTTATCCGGACTTTTTAACGCCGGAAACATCGGATTATATTACGGTATTGGAATGTACCGGCAGGGATCTGGAAGACCTTTCACATCGGGACTATTTGGGAAGTTTAATGGGGCTTGGCATTACAAGAGAAAATATAGGCGATATTTTAGTATCGGAAGACCGAGCCTATCTCTTTGTCAAACCGGAAATTACAGAGTATATTCTGCAAAACCTGTCTAAAATCGGTCGCCGAGGGGTTACGGTCAAAGAGGTTTCTCATAGCGAGGCTATCTTACCCGTGCGAGAGGCAAAAGAAGTACAGGGTACTGTGGCGGGTCTGCGGTTGGATGCAGTCATTGCCACGGCAATCTCGGTTGCTAGAGGGAAAAGTGCCGATTTGATTCGAGGCGGTTTGGTAGATGTAAACTGGGAGACTGTAGAAGATGTTTCCCGTGAGGTCAAAGAAGGCGATGTTTTTTCAGTCCGGGGCTATGGCAGAATGAAACTTAGCCGGATTGGCGGACTGACCCGAAAAGGGCGGTATGGTATTACCGTTCTGCGCTATTTATAAAAGGAGGAATTGCGATGCTTACACCCAAAGACATTGACCAAAAAGTTTTTAAAAAAGCAATGCGGGGCTATGATATTGAAGACGTAGAGCAATTCTTGCAGGAAATCGCCCGGAGTTATAACGAATTATACGAAGAAAATCTTGCCGCTAAGGAACGGATTTCGGTGCTTTCTGATGCGGTAAAGGAATATAAGGCAATGGAAGAAACCTTGCAGAATGCCCTGACAGTTGCAAGAAAGAACGGGGATGAAATCGAAGAAGCAGCAAAAAGACGAGGCGAAATTTTGATTGCGGATGCTGCCAAAGAGGTTGCCCTGATTGCCTATAAATACGAAGAAATGAAACGCAGTGTGGAAATTTTCCGTGCCAAAGTGGTTTCCCTTTTAGATGCCCAACTGGAGGTTATCAAAGACTACGGAGAAATCCAGATGGATGAAAAAGTTCTTGCAGAGGCAAAGGCAATTTTGGAAAAACCTGTGTCTGTGGCAGAAGAAATTCCCCAAAACACAGAGGAAATCCCGGCAGTTACAGAGTTTGCTAAGCAAAACACAGAGGAAATTCCGATGGTTCCCCAATCGGAGATATCCCAGAACACAGAGGAAATTCCCGTTGTTTCTGCGGTTAATCCCGGTGTACAAAACACAGAGGAAATTCCTGTTATAAGCGAAGCGATATTTTCAGAAGATGAATAACTCAAAAGGGGACACAAAAATGTGTCCCTTTTTTGGCGATAGAAAGGTAGATGAATCATGGGATATATTATCTTAGGAATCGGGGTTCTGCTTTTGGACATTATGACAAAGTTGGTGGCAGAACTGCAACTGATGAAGGTAGATACCATAGCACTTTGGAAAAACGTATTTCATTTAACTTATGTAGAAAATACCGGGATTGCCTTCGGTATGTTCCAAAATGCCAGATTACTTTTTATTACGGTTTCTATTTTGGTTTTGGTGATACTGGCGGCGCTTTACACCAAAACCACCAATCGGACTCAATGGTTAAAGGTAGGTACCTCTTTGGTTTTTGGCGGTGCTATCGGTAATTTGGTGGAGCGTTTGGCAAAAGGCTATGTGGTGGATTTTTTGGATTTTCGTTTGATTCATTTTCCGGTTTTTAATGTGGCTGATATCGCCGTTTGCGTGGGTGCCGTGCTATTGATGATACACTTTATGATAAGTGAGGAAAAAGAAAAGGCGGGAAAGGATGACCCGGAATGTGTGAAAGAAGAATAGTAGTGGTAGAAAAGGCTCAGGCGGGTCAAAGAGTTGACCGGTTTTTAGATGCCGTTTTTTCGGAATATACCCGTTCCCGTATCCAGAAATTAGTGGAAGACGGATGTGTTTTATTGAATGAAAACCCGGTAAAGGCCAGTTATAAGTTGAAAGAGGGGGATGTGATTACCCTTTCTATCCCTGACCTAAAAGAACCGGACATTCTGCCGGAAGAAATTCCCCTTTCCATTGTGTATGAAGATGCGGATATGCTGGTGGTGAATAAACCTCAGGGAATGGTGGTACATCCCGCTGCCGGAAACTACACCGGTACCTTAGTCAATGCCTTGCTGGCTTACTGCCCAGATTCCCTATCCGGCATCAATGGTGAAAAACGTCCGGGTATTCTTCATCGGATTGATAAAGATACCAGTGGTCTTTTGTTGGTAGCCAAAAACGATATGGCACACCAAAGTTTAGCGGCACAAATCAAGGAACATTCCCTGACCCGTGCCTATCTTGCTTTGGTACACGGCGGTTTTAAAGAGGAAGAGGGTAACGTACATCTTCCCATCGGACGCCATCCGGTAGACAGAAAAAAGATGGCAGTTACCTATCAGAATTCTAAGGAAGCCACTACCCACTATCAGGTTTTGGAACGATTTGGTGCTTATTCTTTGTTGGAATGTCGGTTGAAGACCGGCAGAACCCATCAAATTAGAGTTCATATGAGTCATTTGGGGCATCCCGTGGTAGGAGAC
>JAZPYU010000035.1:0-13438 GCA_045544295.1 Ructibacterium sp.
CCTGCAATATTATGTATCAGAAATCTTGAAAAAGTGATTAATATTCCAACCCATTTGCTTTTTGATGTGAAGTTATTATTCTCTTTTATCTTTTTAAACTTTTTTGTAACAACCGGGCTGCCAAATTGGAGCGTAACTTTCTACGTTTCCAACAGTTTGTATCTACAATCCCTCTGTAGTATCGTTACAGCGGTTATGCGTGTGATATTATTGGTTTTGCTCTTCTCGGTGTTTACCCCCAGCGTTTATTATATAGGATTAGTTGCCATGGGGATTACCGTGATATCGCAAATATGGGCGGCTTGGTGCAAAAGCAAACTATCGCCTATGTTAAAGGTTAAGGCAGGATGCTATAATTTTAAAGCGTTGATAGAATTGATATCTTCGGGGATATGGAATACCATTACGCAACTGGGTACGTTACTCTTAAGCGGACTTGATTTAATCATTACAAATCTGTTTTTGGGAGCGACCGAGATGGGAATCTTGGCGCTTGTAAAGATTATCCCTAATACGATTTCGTCACTGGCAACGACTATGTCTAGCGTCTTTAATCCAACGCTTACTATTAGTTACGCCAAAGAGGACAAGAAAACTATGCTGGAAGAGATTCGCATAGGGATGAAGATAACATCAATGGTTTTAACCATCGTTATTTCAGGATTGGTTGTGTGGGGATATGATTTCTTCAAATTATGGCAACCAACCCAAGACCCCAGACAGTTGCACATTTTGTCTGTCATTTCTGTTTTGAGTTTTGCAGTTTCCAATTCCTTGCAATGTTTATATAATATTTTTTCTATTACCAATAAACTTAAACTTAATTCTATTTTACTTATTGTAAGCGGTGCATTAAATACGGTTGTGGTGTTTATTCTCTTAAAACATACAAACTTAGGCTTATATGCTGTTGCCGGGGTTAGTTCCGTAATCAATATTACACGCCATTTTTTATATACCATACCTTATGCCGCAAAATGCATCAAACTAAAACTGACAACATTTTACCCCGATGTATTGATTTCTCTTCTTGCTATTGCTGTACAGGTTATAGTAGGGTTTGTTATGAAGAATTTTATGGTAGTAAATTCGTGGGGCATGATGTTAGTGGCGGCAATCCTTTTTAGTGCAGCTTCCTTTGTAATCAATATATTAATATTAGTAAATCAAGACCAAAGAAAGCGGTTAATTTATAGTGTAAAACAGAGATTAAGCCATAAAGATTAACGGCAAAATGCCAAAGGAGTTCTTCCCATGAAAAATATTATTGAATTGAAAGATATTAATATTAAGGGATGTAAGGTGGAGTATCTTTTTACTGTCCCTAAGTGTTGTGAAAAATATTTTAACAAACGCTATCCCTTTTTTGTGGAATATCCGGAAGAAATAATATTGGAAACGGTGCCAAAGAGTGTATTAACCGTGCCTTTTGTTGCGGGAGTAATGTTTTTATCCTTTGTAGAAAAAGTTTCTGTTAAGGTGGATTGTATCGATAAGAGTTTCTATGAAAGTTTGGAAGAAATCTCTAATGGGTTTAAAAAACTATATCCGTTTTGGGAGATAGATTTTGATGTAATTGCAGGAGAAATCGAAGATTGTAGTTATGAGCCGCGGGGAAAATACACACAATTTTTTACCGGTGGTGTGGATGCTACCTCTGCATTGATTACCAATCTTGACAAAAAACCTACATTGATTAATATCTGGGGCGGAGACATTTTGCTTGAAGATACATATCGATACAAAAAAAATAAAAGATATTTTGAGGATATGGCAAAGGCGCATGGGTTAGAGTTTTTGACGATTAAATCTTCTTTGAGATTTATGTACAACGAAGAATTGCTTGACCAGATTGTTTATCCCAGAGTAAAAAATTGTTGGTGGGCAGCAGTTTCTCACAATGTAGTGATGTCTGCTTTAATGGCCCCTTATGCATATATCAATAAGATTAAGAAGCATTTTATTGCATCCAGTTATAGCGAACATCAAAAACTAAGACCTTGCTCCAATTATTCCTTTATCAATAATGGTTTGCGGTTTTCTTCCTGCGGGGTGGAACAGGTAGATCCCTTTCTTACCCGAGAGGGGAAAATAATAAAAATAAAAGAATTTTGTAGCAGGGAACAGAAAGACTTTTGCCTGTATGTTTGCCATCATCCTGTTGATGGGGGAAATTGCAGTAATTGTGAAAAATGTTTTAGAACTATTATGGCGCTGATAGAAAAAAAGGCCGATCCCAATCAATTTGGATTTAAAGTAACAAAAGAAACGATAAAGAATATAAAAAAATATTTGAAAAACCATATAGTAATACCGGAATATTGGGTAAAAATGCAGGATGATTTTATTGCGGACAAAACTTTTTGGAAGACAGTTCCTGTCATGAGATGGTTTTTAAAGTTTAAAATTAATCGAAAAAAAAGTATCATAGAAAGAGGAATCAGATATATCTATTACAAGGCAAAAGGTATATGGAAAGGTAAAAAGAAATGAAAATAGGAATCATAACCATCTTTGATTGTGTTGAAAATTCAGGGGCTTTTTTACAAGCCTATGCCTTAAAACTTTTTCTTGAAGAAAGAGGACACGAAGTATATCATATTGTTGAAAAAGAGAATTTTTATAAAAAATTTTTTAGAGAAAACAGGAAAGGCTATGTTTTTCAGCGAAAAAATCTTATGTTTTTAAGAGTTATCCTGAAATACATACGGATTATAAAAAAGACCATTGGTTATCGCAGCGACTATAAAAAGAAATATAATATTTGCAAGAATGATTTTTCTCTGATGAAAACGATAACTGTGAAAAAGGCAAACAAAATGAATTTAGATTATATTGTTTGCGGCAGTGATGAGATCTGGAATATTAACAATCCGGCAGTGGGAACCCCCTTTTATTTTGCAAAAGGGATAAAAGGGAAAAAAGTTACTTATGCAGTGAGTGCGGGAAATTGCACTGTTGAGGATTTTCAAAGAGTAAAATATCCAATTTTGGGATTGTCTCAATTTGATGAAGTTTTGGTAAGGGATGAAAACACAAAAAATATCGTAGCAGATGTTAGCAACAAAGTCCCCCAAAAGGTGTGTGACCCCACCATTTTATATGGGATTGACAAACTGCAACCGCATAAGAATAACCGCAAAGACAAATATATGGTGGTTTATTCTTATTATCTTTCCCAAAGAGAAAAAGAGTTTGTTGTTCGATATGCAAAAGAATATCAGTTAAAAATAATATCCCTGGTTATGGAGCATGATTTTGTTGATGAAAACATTTTTGTTTCACCGTTATCCTTTGGGGAATATATTAAAAATGCAGAATGTGTTTACACAACCACGTTGCATGGCAGTATTTTTACAATTCTTAACCATAAAAGAGCGGTGTTTTGCAGCCATATGCCAAAAGTAAAAGAGGTGATTTGTTCTTTTGGGTTATCGGAACAACTGCTGCGGGAAGATGCTGACTATGATTGCTTTAAATATATGATGAATCAAAATGGTAATCAGGATATTATTGATGAAAACAGAAGAAAAATGGCGGAGCAGTCTGCCGAGATTTTTCTTGAAGTAATTGGAGACTAAGGGTATGATAAAAAAAATTAAAGCAAAAATAAATACTTTTTTGGTAAAACATTTTTTTAAATGGTATCACCCGGATATGAAACATGCGCTTTATGAGTTTAAGAGGTTTCATAAGCATTGCATCGGATATGCCAAGCCGGATGATCCAGAATATTTGACGACACAACTCAGCATTTATTTGCATATCATTGAAAAGGGTTTTTCGCTGGAAAACACAAGACTTGGGTTTGGCGGAGAAAAATTAAAGCAGATAAGCAAATGGCTTCGTGCTTGTGATGATAGTCAGGGTGGTTATGATGAAGAGGTATATGATAAAGCGGTGAAAATTTTAAATTACTATCACCGATACGCATTAGAAAACAATATAGACGACACTTCTTTTATCGACCCGCGGTATTTATCAGATGTGGATTGTTCTGATGTGGGTGTTTGCAGGTTTGAAAATAAAAGCAGATTAAAAGAAATGAACTTTTATGATTTCGCACACAATCGCCATAGCTTTAGATATTTTGACGAGTCCCCCTTACAGGAAAAAGACGTTTTTGATGCCGTGAAACTGGCCCAAACGGCACCCAGTGCATGTAACAGACAATCGGTTAAAGTTTATTGCGTTCTTAACAAGAAAACGTGTGATGAAGTTCTTGACATTCAGCAGGGGGCAAAAGGGTTTGAGGGAGTAAACGGCGTTTTTGTCATAACCGCTAATGTGAAGCGGTATGCCGGGGTTAAGGAATATTCGGCACCTTATGTTGATGGCTCTATCTTTTTAATGAATCTTCTCTATTCATTAAATTATTATGGCATAGCAACTTGTCCTTTGCTTTTTGATGACAATGCTTATGATGGCAAAAGGGTTCATGAACTTTTGAATATCAAGGAAGAAGAAATTGTTACTGCGGTTGTTGCTGCAGGGTATTATGCAGAAAAAGAATTATACTATGCGTATTCCAAGCGCAAACCGACAGAAGATGTAGCTGTATTTATTAAGTAAGGAAAAGGAATGAACGAAATGAAATATCAGGAAGAAGAATTAAAGGCGCTGCAAAAAACAGAGATTGGGATGCTAAAGGTTTTTGTTGAAATTTGCGAAAAGTATCATTTAAGATATTTTCTGCTGGGCGGCAGTTGCCTTGGTGCGGTTCGACACAAGGGATTTATCCCATGGGATGATGATATTGATGTGGGGATGCCAAGAGCGGACTATATTCGCTTTTTTGAGGTGGCACCAGCAGAGTTGCCTTCGCATCTGTTTTTGCAGAACATACAAAGTGAGCCGGATTACCCTGCGAATTTTGGAAAATTGAGAAATTCTGAGACGGCATTCATTGCAGCCAGTGAAACCCATATCAAAATGAATCACGGTATCTTTCTTGATATTTTCCCCTTGGACGGCTATCGAAAAGACTTTCTGTTTGATTTGAAAAATAAGTTGTATCAAAAAATCGCTTCAGGCGCCTATGCGGTACCGAAGGAATTGCGTACCGGCAAGCGTGCATTATTAGAAGGTGTTTTAAAACTATTAGGATTGGACGCGAAAAAGTATCGGGACAAAAGAGAAGTGCTTTTGCAGACCTATCCTTATGATGATTGCGAGATCATTGCAAATTACTGCGGAGCCTGGGGTGCGAAAGAGACTATGCCGAAGGAGATTTTTGGCAAAGGTTCAAAAGGTGAGTTTGAAGGGTTTTCGGTTATGCTGCCCGAATACCCTGACCAATATCTAACCAGACTTTATGGGGATTATATGCAACTTCCCCCTGAGGAAAAACGGTATAGCCACCATCACTGTTTGGTGATTGATACGGAAAAATCCTACTGTGAATATTTGAAAAATCTTTAAAAGGTGGTAGAAAAATGAAAAGAGTTATAACCTACGGAACGTTTGATTTGCTACACTATGGGCATGTCCATTTATTGCGGCGCGCCAAGGAATTGGGAGACTTCTTGATTGTCGCTCTTTCAACGGATGAGTTTAACCGAGATAAGAAAAATAAGGAGTGTTATTTCTCCTACGAAGAGCGTAAACTGTTGCTCGAAGCCATCCGTTATGTGGATTTGGTCATTCCGGAAGAGGACTGGGAGCAAAAAATGACGGACGTTGATACTTATCAGATTGATACTTTTGTGATGGGTAATGACTGGGAAGGAAAGTTTGATTTTTTAAAAGAAAAGTGTGAGGTTGTATATTTGCCGCGTACGCCGGAAATTTCAACCACAAAAATAAAAAAAGATTTACTTGCAGATGGGAGCGATGATGATGTTTAAAGGTAAAACATTGCTGATTACAGGTGGTACGGGGTCTTTTGGCCATGCGGTGCTGAACCGGTTTTTGGCCACCGATATCGGTGAAATCCGGGTATTCTCCCGGGATGAGAAAAAGCAGGACGATATGCGTCACGATTATGAGGCAACCATGCCGGAAGTTGCGGGGAAAATTAAGGTTTACATCGGCGATGTCCGGGATTTACAGTCGGTAAAGAATGCCATGCACGGGGTGGATTATATCTTCCATGCGGCGGCACTCAAACAGGTGCCCTCCTGTGAGTTCTTCCCCATTGAGGCGGTAAAGACCAACGTTTTGGGTACCGATAACGTGCTGACCGCTGCCATCGAAGAAGGGGTTAAGAAAGTCATCTGTCTTTCCACCGATAAGGCGGCATATCCGGTGAATGCTATGGGTACCTCCAAGGCAATGATGGAAAAGGTTGCCGTAGCCAAGGCAAGAACCGTGGACCCGGCAAAAACCAGCATTTGCTGTACCCGTTACGGCAATGTGATGTGCAGTCGCGGTAGTGTTATCCCCCTTTGGATTGAACAGATTAAAAAAGGCGAGGCTATCACGGTGACAGAACCCACCATGACAAGATTTATTATGTCCTTAGAAGAGGCGGTAGACTTGGTGCTCTTTGCCTTCCAGCACGCGGAAAGCGGTGACATTATGGTGCAAAAGGCACCGGCGTGTACCATTAAGACTCAGGCAGAAGCCACTTGTGAACTTTTTGGCGGAGACAAAGAAAAGATTAAGATTATCGGTATTCGGCACGGAGAAAAGATGTACGAAACTCTGCTTACCAACGAAGAGTGTGCCAATGCCATTGATATGGGCAACTTCTATCGGGTGCCGGCAGATAACCGTGGACTTAGCTATGACAAATACTTCAAAGAAGGCGATGTAGAAAGAGTAACTCTTTCAGAATTTAACTCCAACAACACCGACCTTTTATCCGTAGAAGAAGTCAAGGAAAAGATGCTGGAACTTTCCTATATTCAAGCAGAAAGAGCAGCCTGGGAGGAAGAGAGGCAAAAATAATGGACGGCATGAGAACCCTTTTGGAAGTTTTGCGTGCCTTTGTATGGGAAGCGCCTATATCCGCGTCCTGCATGGCAGAAATCTCTGCGGAGGCATCTGAAATCTTCCAACTTGCCAAGGAACAGAACATACAAGGGATTTTGGCCTATAAAATCCGGGAATACGCCAAAGAAAATCCCCAAGATGTTTCGACGGAACTTCTTGGGGCGGCGGAATATCTGTTCTTGGCAACCGTAGAAAACACCACAAAGAAAGAAATATTGGCAGAGGCTCTGTCCGCATCTCTTGCGGCAGCGTCTGTTGACCATGTTCTTTTTAAAGGAATTGTGGTGCGGGAACTCTATGCGGTACCGGCTCTCAGAACGTTTGGTGATGTGGACCTTGCTATTCGGGAAGAGGACAGAAAGAAAAGCCATCGGTTAATGGAAAAACTAGGTTATCAGACGGTCATTGACCATGGCGAGGTATGGAATTATAAAAAAGGTTTGGAATACTATGAAATTCATACCGATATTATGCGGAACAGCCCTACCAGCCGGGGGGATCAACGTTGGTATTTTCAAGATTTCTGGAAGTATGCAACCAAAGAGGCAGAACATGTCTTTCGATTTACGCCGGAGTTCCAGTTGATTTATCAACTTGCTCATCTGGGAAAGCATACCTATGGTTCCGGTGCGGGGATTCGTATGTATTTAGACTTTGCCTTTGTTTTGAAGAAGCAACGGGATGTGATTGACTGGGCAAAGGTTTTAGAAGAATTGAAAAAGACAGAATTAGATCAGTTTTTTTGCTTAGTGATGACGGCGACGGCAAAGTGGTTTGGTTTAGCGTTGCCGGAAGAAATCCTACCGGCAGAAGATGCCATCTGTGAGGAATTGTTCCAATACACCATGGAGGCGGGTGTTTTTGGGTTTAACAATCGCAAACTCAGCCGGGAACAGATTCGAAAAGGTGCAGAGGCAGGGAATGGCAAGAAAAATGCCTGGCGGAAAATTCTTTTCCCACGGGTGGAGGAGATTGCAAAGCGGTACACTTATTTGAAAAAAGCACCATTTTTATTGCCTATCGCCTGGATTGACCGGGTATTCAGAAATCGGAAAATTATTTGGCGCAGAATTACCCAGTTAAAAGATATTTGGCAGACGGATAACAAACAAATTCAAAAAGATATCGAATTCCAAAAGAGAATTGGGTTATAAATAGGAGAGATATGTATGAAGATACTGGTAACCGGAGCCGGAGGTTTTGTGGGGAAAAACCTTTGTGCGGCACTAAAAAACATTCGGGATGGCAAGGACAAAACCCGTGAGGTTTCTGTCAGCGAAGTGTACGAATTTGATCTTGATACCCCCAAGGAACTGTTAAAAGAGTATTGTGAGAAGGCGGATTTTGTCTTTCATCTGGCAGGGGTGAACCGTCCGGAAACCGAGGAAGAATTTATGGCGGGGAACTTTGGTTTTACCTCAGAACTTTTAGATACCTTAAAGGAATGTGGTAACAAAGCGCCGGTGATGATTTCTTCTTCCATTCAGGCGGCGCTGGATAATCCTTATGGCAAGTCCAAAGCGGCAGGGGAAAACCTGATTTTCGCTTATGGCAAAGAAAACGGCGTTAAAACCTTGGTTTATCGGTATCCCAACCTGTTTGGCAAGTGGTGCAGACCCAACTATAACAGCGCGGTGGCAACTTTCTGCTATAACATTGCCCATAACCTGCCCATTACGGTGAATGACCCCAGCCACACAATGAACCTTTGTTATGTGGATGACGTGGTGAATGAATTGATTCTTGCCCTGTCCGGCAAGGAGCATCGGGACGGGGATTATTGCTTTGTTCCTAAGGTTCATCAAATCACCTTAGGGGAGATTGCAGACCTTTTGTATTCCTATCGGGACAGTCGGGAAACCAAAGTGATACCCGATATGACCGAGGGAAGTTTTTCGCAAAAACTCTATGCTACTTATTTAACCTATTTAGAACCGGAGGAATTTGCCTATCCCTTAAAAATGAACTGTGATGCCAGAGGTAGTTTCACCGAAATGATAAGAACCGCCAACGCGGGACAGGTTAGTGTGAATGTTTCCAAACCGGGGATTACCAAAGGTCAGCATTGGCACCATACCAAGAACGAAAAGTTTATTGTGGTAAGCGGAAAAGGATTAATTCAGTTCCGGAAAATCGGAGAAGAAAAGGTTTACGATTGTTATGTCAGCGGTGAGGAAATGACGGTGGTGGATATCATTCCGGGTTATACCCATAATATCATCAACCTTTCCGAGACCGAAGATTTGGTCACCATTATGTGGTGCAATGAGTGTTTTAATCCGGACAAGCCGGACACCTATTTTGAGGAGGTATAACCTATGGAAAAATTAAAATTGATGACCATTATCGGTACCAGACCGGAGATTATCCGTCTGTCTGCCGTAATCAAACGTTGTGACGAATACTTTGATCAGGTTTTGGTTCATACGGGGCAGAACTATGACTATACCTTAAATCAGGTTTTCTTTGATGATTTGGGGCTTCGTGCACCGGACCATTACTTAGAGGCGGTGGGCAGTAACTTGGGCGAAACCATCGGCAACATTATCGCTAAGTCCTATACCCTGATGCAGGAAGTTAAGCCGGATGCGGTGCTGGTGCTGGGTGATACCAATTCCTGCCTTTCTGTCATTGGTGCAAAACGGTTACATATCCCCATTTTCCATATGGAAGCGGGGAACCGTTGCTTTGATGAATGTCTGCCGGAGGAAACCAACCGCCGGATTGTAGACGTGACCGCCGATGTAAACCTTTGTTATTCAGAACACGCAAGACGTTATTTAAACGCCTCCGGCGTACCCAGAGAGAGAACCTATGTGACCGGTTCTCCTATGGCAGAAGTTTTGCATAATAACTTAGAGCAGATTAAGAGTAGCGATATTTTAAGTAAACTGGGTCTTGAAAAAAAGAAATATATCCTGCTTTCTGCCCATCGGGAAGAAAACATTGATACCGAGGCAAACTTTTTTAGCCTGATGGAAGCGGTGAATGCCATGGCAGAAAAGTACGATATGCCCATCTTGTATTCCTGCCACCCCAGAAGCAAGAAGTTTATTGAGGAGCGGGGCTTTGTCTTTGACAAACGGGTGCTGCAACATCAGCCCTTGGGCTTCCACGACTATAACCACTTGCAGATGAATGCTTTTTGTGTGGTTTCCGATTCCGGAACCCTGCCGGAAGAAAGCAGTTTCTTCCTGTCTATTGACAATCCTTTCCCGGCAGTTTGTATCCGTACCAGTACGGAGCGGCCGGAAGCCTTGGATAAGGGCAACTTTATCTTAGCCGGCATCACCAAAAAAGAAGTTCTCCAAGCGGTGGATACCGCAGTTGCTATGAATGAAAACGGCGCCTTTGGTATTCCGGTGCCTGACTATGTAGAAGAAAATGTTTCCACCAAAGTGGTAAAACTGATTCAATCCTATACCGGCATAGTCAACCGGATGGTTTGGAGAAAAACAACAGAAGAAAAATAGCAAAAAGTCCGTTATAACCTCGTTGTATGTAAAAAATGAGCCTTTTTTGAAAAGGTTCATTTTTTTATCGGTGCCCGTTGTAAAAAATGCATCATCTTCTCGGCAAAACAGGGAAAATAGTTCACATTGACTTTGTGCAGTTTTTTTGGTATAGTGATAGAGAAAAATGGGTTTTTGACCATAAATACGTAATAATATACGGGAGGAATTGACAATGAAAGAAATAATGGCAGCAATCTTAGCATTATGCTTGACCATAACCACCTTTGGCATTCTGGCTCTGCCCGCCTCTGCGGCGGCATGGCACGCCAACTTCAACCAAAGCGGTAGCGTTGCTATCAAGGGTGAAGAAGAACTGGAATTGGACGAAGATAACTTTGTTTATAAACCTCAGGAAGTAACCAAGGACCTCTATCTTGATTTTGAAGACGGTTCTGCCGGCGGTTTTGTATTAAAGCCGGGCTGGGAAGTCAAAGACGGTATGCTTTGCGGTTATCAGGCAGGCCATGGGACAGAGTCCGATGGGGGTTATCCCTCCATATCTTTCCCCATTAACTTGGGCTATGGCAGAGATTTTGTCTATGAAACAAAGTTCAGAATAAATAATTTTGGTGCCCAATGCGGTATGCAGATTGGTTACCCGGGCTACAATGCCCATTGTGGTTTTCAAAACACCCGCTTAGTGATTGATGGAAATACTGGAGAATTGGCATCCGAAAAAATCAATCTGGACGATAAAGATTGGCATAATTTAAAGATTGTTACCAGCAACGGCGGTAGTAAGCAAACTTATTATTTTGACGGGAAGCCGGTGTTGGTTTGTAATTCCAATCCCACCGCCCGTGCAGACGGATACCTTTACATCTATGTCAATGCGAATGAAGGTCCGGAAGAATGGTGTGGTATGGATATCGAGTATATCAAAATCACCACCACCCGTTATGATTTAAAGATGGACCTGCCCCGTGCCGGTGCAGAATATTTGGAAAATTCCAGAATTGATTTCACCTCTCACTTAAAGAAAGCGGTGAAGCCGGAAGATGCACCCTCCATTGACTATGTGATTAACGGCCAGGTAGTGGCAACCGGGCAGGCGCCGGATGCTAGGGCATCTGTTTCTAATCTGCCTGCCGGTACGTATGAAGTAACCGCAGTTTGTGGAGATTATAAGAGTGCTCCGGTGACCTTCACGGTGTGCCCCAGCATCAAAGGGGAACTCTTGGCAGAGTTAGATGGTAGCGGCAAACTCTTTGCATCTTTGAATGTGTTTCACGAAAGCAACATTCAGTTAGATGAAGTGGTTTATGTGTTAGATGGTAACGTGATTGGTTCTTCCGCCACAGCGCCTTATAGTATCAGCACTTTTGACATTTCTTTAAACAGTCATAACTTAGTTGCAATCTGCCGGAATAAAAACGGTGTAATTTTAGAAAAATATTCTGAAAAACTGAGTCCCGCCATTCCGGAAGAAAAGGCAACCCTTAACTATGCAAGTGAAATTTCCTACACCGTTTCCGGTGACGGAGGTACTGCAGAGGTTGATGTAAGAAATGGTAACCATCGGCTTTACTTAAAGCATAGCAAAGATACCTTTTACTTCCGGACCGATACTGGTGAAGAAACTGCGGCAGCAGGTCTTGGCGATTATCGGATTATTACTGATGGCCCCTATGCAGATATTTATCACAACGGCCAGATGGTGGCATCTATGTATATGCCAAGATGCGGTCTGAACAAAAAGGAAATTGTAGAGAACGGATTAAAGGTAGAAAATTATAAAGCGGTAGTTCCCGAAGAATGTCAGAACTATCTGGTAAAGCGGGATGTCACCGACAAGGAACAGATTTATGTGATTGATCATCTGCCCTTCTACTACAATGTAGACTTTGTGGCAAACAAGGACAACGAATTCCGTCTTGCAATCAATGACAGCTATTATCAGGGAGACATCACTTTAAGAAATGGTAAGTTTTATGCCTGGACCACCCAAAAGGAATCCTCTCCCGCCTATGAAATGGAGATTGCCGATGCAGTAGACACCGATAAAAATGTTTACTATCGGTTAGAGACTGCGGCAGGTATCTGCCGTCTTTACGGAAACGGCAGATGGCTGGGCACTTTCCGTGGGGTTCACGCCATTGGCGAGCCAGCGTTGGCAATCAATGTAACCAAGGGAACCCTCCCCTATGTAGCAGTTTCTGACAACGTAGATATTTATTATTCCCACGAAGACTTCAAAGATAACGGCACCCTTTATGTCAAAGAGGATGCTGGCGAATGCCTCCAACAGACACACGTTATCAGCGAAAGACAGTTAAGAGATATGTCTTGCGATAAGACTAATCAAAAGGCAAATATTTTGGCGGTTAATACAGTGCGTGGCGATGTTCTGACCCGTGGGGTCCGGATGGCTGGGGTAGCCAAAGGCGATGCTGTCCTTGTGGATGTTGCGGCAAGTTATATCGGCGCTGTGGCAAACATAGAAGAAAACGGCGATTTGGTTTTGGAAATCGGTGTTGCCAAGGTAGTCCTTTCGGCATCCGAACTTACCCAAAAGGAGGGTAAAACCTATGTGAAACTATCTGTTCTGGCAGAAAAGTTTAATCTTTACCTTGCGGAAAAAGGAAATGTAAAAATTCTCAGTCCCTATGATGGATGGGGAACGGAGCAGATGAAAGCCATTGTTTCTACCGTAGATCCTTTTGCAACAGAAAAGTAAGAAAAAGACTCGCCCCATCTTTACCGGTTTTCTTCCGGAATGCTGATTTGTTCTTATTGTGTGAGTGAGGAACCCGCGCCTGCTCACGGTGTTTTATGCCCATCCGGCGAAGGGAGAACCCGCTGTGATTATGCAACAAAGATGGGATTTTGAAGAATAAATGAAAAAAATTGAAAAAAGGCTTGCTTTTTTCAAAAAACGTGATATAATAATACAGTGGCTTTGCAGAGAGCCACTGTAAATATGGAGACGTATCGAAGTGGTCATAACGAGCACGATTGGAAATCGTGTTGCCGTGATGAGCGGCACG
>JAZPYU010000036.1:0-5863 GCA_045544295.1 Ructibacterium sp.
ATAAAAAAATCCGCAATACTAACGTATTGCGGATTTTTTTATCTAATATAATTGGTCCTGATTTTGGGTTCTGTGGTTGGGGAGGGGACGCCGGCTTTTTTACCCGCTTCTACTGACTTTAAAAGCCATGCCATATTCTCACCCAACTGCCGCATGGTTTGCATACCCTCTTCGTCCTTGAGCACTTCTTCCGGGGTGTTTCCGTGCACCATATTCCAGTAGTTAGACGATACAATCGGCATATTTAAAATGCCAAAATATTTATTGATCTGGTCAAGAGTAGCACTGGCACCGCCACGCCGGCAACTGGCAATACACGCCCCCGGCTTGAACGCCAACTGTTTTCCGCCGGCGTAACAAACTCTGTCCATCAATGCTGCAATACTGCCGGATGCCGCCGCATAATGCACCGGTGTGCCCACCACAACACCGTCTGCTTCTTTCATCTTTTCAATGATAACATTCACCATATCATCAAAAACACATAAACCGTTTCCCGCTTTGGCACAGCCTCCACAACCCATACAGCCACGGATAGGCTCTTTTCCGATATGAACAATCTCTGTTTCAATCTCATTTTTTTCTAAGGAAGTTTCCACTTCCAAAAGTGCTGTGTATGTACATCCTTTTTCTTTGGGACTTCCGTTAATCAATAAAACTTTCATACTGAACCTCCTTTTTATCAGTATATCAAAAACAGATAGTAAAAACAAGTTGTCTTGAAAAATTTTCCGGTTTCTCTTGCAAAAAAATCAATTTTGTCGTATAATAAGGTTAGAATTTTGATAGAAAAGAGGAGAGGCATTATGGCTACAACACCAATCTTAAAGAAAACCCATTTGCTTCCCTTGTATGTTGTGGGTATTGGTTCTCCTGCCAATCAGCGGCGGATTGTACGTCCTGAGGGTTTTCAGGGCTATCAGGTTTTATATTGCCTTTACGGTACCGGCATTTTGGAAATCGAAGATAAAAAATATACCATTGCGCCGGGTGATGCATTCTTTTTCCGTCCGGACATTCCCCACTCTTATTATGCCAAATCTTCGGCTTGGGGAGTCCGCTGGATTGTTTTTGCCGGAGGCGGGGTAGAAAATTTAATGGACTACTTCACCTTTGGCAAAAGTGAAGTTTTTCACATCCACAACTTAGAAACTTTTGATGCACAAGTAGATATTATCTCCGATTTATTCTGGTCAGAAAATGACTCGGATAAAGAAGTGAAAGTTTCTGCCCTTTTATACAAACTTTTGATACAGGTTGCGGAATATAAAAACCAACCGCCAAGGGCAGAACGGATTGCCAAAAACGAACATTACCAAAAAATTCAACCGGTCATTACAATGCTGAAAACCCGTTATCCGGAAGATTTAAGTTTGCAGGATATGGCATCTGCCATTGGTGTTACCACCAATCATTTATGCCGGCTTTTCCAGTCTGTTTTTAGCACCACTCCCCTGAAATACCTGACCAACCTTCGGCTGAATATGGCAAAGCGTTATCTTTGTTCTCCGGATAACTGGAAAGTCAAGGAGATTGCCACCACTATTGGTTTTAAAGACCCCAGTTATTTTTGTGCGGTCTTTAAAAAAGCAGAGGGTATCACCCCGGAAGAATTCCGGCGGCAAAATGCCTTTTAAGTCTATTTTACCAAAGAAAAAAATATAGTTACATATAAGGAGGAACTGATTATGGAATTAAAAGGAAGTAAAACAGAAGCAAATTTATGGGCGGCTTTTGCCGGAGAATCTCAGGCAAGAAATAAGTACAACTACTATGCTTCCAAAGCAAAGAAAGAGGGTTATGTGCAGATTGCATCCCTGTTTGAAGAAACTGCGGCAAACGAAAAAGAACACGCAAAAATCTGGTTCAAACTTCTGCACGGCGGCGAAATTGCCTCTACCGCAGAAAACTTAAAAGATGCCGCAGCAGGGGAAAACTACGAATGGACCGATATGTATGCCACCTTTGCCAAAGAAGCAAAAGAAGAAGGCTTTACCGAGATTGCCGCACTCTTTGAGGGCGTTGCTAAAATCGAAAAAGAACACGAAGAAAGATACTTAAAACTTTTAGCAAATGTGGAGGGTGATTTGGTATTCTCCAGAGATGGGGATTGCATCTGGCAATGTTCCAACTGCGGTCATATTGTGGTTGGCAAAAAAGCACCGGAACTCTGCCCCATCTGTAAGCATCCCAAGGCTTACTTCCAAATTAAAGCAGAAAACTATTAAGGTCTGTAAAAAGACCACCGTATCCACCCGTAATTGCTGGTGGATATTTTTGTTTTTTCCTATCCCTTTTCTATGATTTTTAATCTTTTTGTTACATGAAAATATTGGACAATTTTGAATTTTTATGGTATGATAAGACTATAAAATGGAAAAAATAATGATACAGAAAAAGGCTGTATGGGAACCAAGGAGCGCCGGAAAAATGAAGGAAAAAACTGTTTTTGTTTGTTCCGATTGCGGGACAGAATCGCCAAAATGGATGGGGAAATGTCCCGGTTGCGGTGCCTGGAATACCATGGCAGAAGAAGTCATTGTTATCGCTCCCAAAGGCGGACAGAAAGCCACCACCATTGCTTCTTCCTCCACCCCCAAACCTTTAAAGGAAATCATTACCTCCGAAGAACAACGGATTTTAACCGGGCTTTCTGAACTTGACAGGGTTTTAGGCGGTGGTATTGTCCCCGGTTCTCTGGTTCTTTTGGGTGGTGACCCGGGGATTGGTAAATCCACCATTTTACTGCAAATTTGTGAGCACTTAGGGAAAACCCAACGTATTTTATATATTTCCGGTGAGGAATCTCAACGGCAGATTAAACTGCGGGCAGACCGGTTATCTGTTTCTACCGAAAACCTGCATATTTATACAGAGACCAATATGTCTCATATTATTTCCTGCATCTATCAGGAAAAGCCGGATATTCTTATTGTGGACTCGGTACAGACCATGTTTAATCCGGATATTTCACCGGCACCGGGCAGCGTTTCCCAGATTCGCGATGTGGCGGCAACCCTGATGCGGATTGCCAAAGAAGAGTCCATTGCCACCTTTGTGGTAGGGCATGTGACCAAAGAGGGGTCCATTGCGGGACCCAAGATTTTAGAACACATTGTAGACACCGTTTTATACTTTGAGGGAGAACAACAACGTTCTTATCGGATTATCCGTGCCATCAAAAACCGGTTTGGTTCCACCAATGAAATCGGCGTTTTTGCTATGACCGCAGACGGACTTGAAGAAATTCCCAATCCGTCTTTGGCACTCCTTTCCGGCAGGCCGGAAGGGGAATCCGGTTCCTGCATTTTATGCACTATGGAGGGTACCCGTCCCGTTCTGGCAGAGGTACAGGCACTTGCCGCATCCTCCTCCTTTGGAAATCCACGACGTATGAGTACCGGTGTTGACCTATCCAGAGTTTTAATGTTACTTGCCGTGATGGAAAAACGTTTGGGGATGCATATTTCCTCTTATGACGTCTACATCAATGTGGTAGGCGGTCTTAAAATGACAGAACCGGCGGCAGACTTAGGCGTTCTTTTAGCCATTTCTTCCAGTTTCCGCAACAAACCCTTAGACAGCGGTTTGGTTGCCATCGGCGAGGTTGGTCTTGCCGGAGAATTGAGAGACTGCAACTTTTTAGAAAACCGTATCGCCGAGGCAGAAAAACTCGGTTTTACCAAATGCATCATTCCGGCATCCAGCCGAAACAAACTGAAAAAATTTAAAAAAATTGAGGTTTGTGCTTATCACAATATCCGACAAGTTCTTCAGGATCTATGACAGCGCAAGTAGAAAGAAGGGTATTCTATGTTTCAGATTGGGGACAAAATTGCCTATCCTATGCACGGTGCAGGCATCATTGAAGGTGTGGAAGAACGTTCCATATTAGGAGAAGAACACAAGTATTATGTAGTAAAACTTTCTATGGGTAGTGTAGAGGTTTTAATTCCTACTGCTACCATTGAAGAAGTGGGTGTCCGCTATATTGTTTCCAGCGAGGAAGCCGATGAAGTTATTGAGAATTTTGGCGTATATCAACTGGAACAAGAAGACAATAACTGGAATAAACGACAACGGGAATATCTTGGGCAACTCAAAGCCGGTCACCTTTCCGATGTTTCTAAAATCACCCATCTTTTGCTTTTAAAAGACCGCCAAAAAAGCCTTTCCAATGCAGAAAGGAAGATGCTGAACTATGCAAAAGTGGCTTTGATTTCTGAACTTGGTCTTTCTAAAAATATGGATTGCGGTGACGTAGAGCAATTACTGATGGAAAAAATTTCAGGCTAAGGAGAAAGTTATGAAACCAATTACCCCTGTTTCTGTGGTTATTCCCGCTGCGGGCAACAGTTCCCGTATGGGTGCTTCCGGTAACAAACAGTTTTTATCCCTTGGAGGGAAACCTGTGCTGGTTCACACGTTGTTTGCCTTTGCGCATATTCCGATTGTGAAAGAAATCATTATTGTCACCCGTAAGGAAGATATCCCGCAGGTTAATGCCATCGCCAGGGAATATGATGTACCCAAAATTAAAGCAATCCTTCCCGGCGGTGCTACCCGTCAGGCGTCGGTTTATCAAGGATTACAGGAAGTCTCTTGCGAGAAAGTCCTCATTCACGATGGCGCAAGACCTTTTGTAACCCAAGATGAAATCTGTCAGGTGATAGACGCTTTGGACACCTGTCCTGGGGCGGCACTGGGGGTTCCGGCAAAAGACACCATCAAACGGGTCACCGCTGATGGTTTTATTGCAGAAACTCTGCCAAGGGAAGAACTGATACAGATACAGACCCCCCAAGGGTTTATTTCCAAGGAAATACTTGCGGCACATAAAAAAGCCATCCAGGATAATATGGAGGTCACCGACGATTGTGCCTTAGCAGAATACATAGGCATACCCGTTTTGATTGTGCCGGGCAGTTATCGGAATATCAAAATTACAACGCCGGAAGATATTCTTATGGCAGAGGCGTTGCAACAATAAGGAGATGAAACTATGCGAATAGGTTTTGGTTATGATGTGCATCAACTGGTAACAGACCGGCCTTTGATTTTGGGTGGGGTGGAAATCCCTTATGAGAAAGGGCTGCTGGGTCATTCTGATGCAGACGTACTGATACACGCAATCATGGACGCCCTGCTTGGCGCCGCCGCGCTGGGGGATATCGGAAAACATTTTCCGGATACCGACCCCCAATACAAAGGGGCAGACAGTATGAAACTTTTGGCACACGTCAAAGAACTTTTAGAAAAAGAAGGCTTTGGCATTGAGAATATTGATGCCACCATCATTGCACAAAGGCCCAAATTAGCACCTTATATCCCACAGATGGTGGAGGGCATCCAAAAACTTTTCGGTCAGGATGTGGCGGTCAACATCAAAGCCACCACCACCGAACATTTAGGTTTTGAAGGCCGTGGCGAGGGCATATCCGCCTGCGCCGTCTGCTTATTAAAATAAAAAGAAAAAGGTCTTTTCAGACCTTTTTTTCGTTATAGATGAAATTATTAAATTTTTAAAAAATCTTTTTGCGGTCTGGACTTTTTTACAGCCCCTTTTTTATTCTTCCCATTCTGCCTCTATGGCTTTGGCATAAAGGCTACATTCCACACGTTTACGTTGGAGTTTGCAACTGATTTCGTGAGGCTTATTGATATCGCCGTTTAAGAGGCAGGCATTTGCCATACAACCACCGCTGCAATAGAACTTTGCAAAACAGTTTTTGCAATCCTCTTTGGTATAGACGTTACAGTTTTCAAAGGTACTGCGGATATCCTGATTGAGAGTTCCCTCTGCTAAGTTACCCATCCGATATGCTTCTGTGCCTACAAACTGATGGCAAGTCGGATCGTAGCC
>JAZPYU010000037.1:0-6573 GCA_045544295.1 Ructibacterium sp.
GAAAACTTTTATCCTTTTAAGTGAATGATAACGATTTTAAAGTTTTTTGTCAATATTTTATAAGAAATGCCTTGTTTTTTTATTATCAGTTTGTTATACTATTGATGTATAAGAAATATGTCATAAAAAAGAATGTGAGCGCAGGAGGAAAGAATAAATTATGAATCACACTATGCTGACAGATTTTTATGAAATTACTATGGCGAACGGTTATTTCAAAGAAGGTATGGGAGAAAAGATTGCCTATTTTGATATGTACTTTCGTCAGGCACCGGACGGAGCAGGCTTTGCTATTATGGCGGGTGTTGAACAGTTGATTTCTTATTTAAAAGAACTGAAGTTTGAAAAAGAGGATATTGAGTATCTTCGGAAAAAGAATTTGTTTGATGAAGATTTCTTAAAATATTTAGAAAACTTTAAATTTTCCTGTGATGTATGGGCGGTACCGGAGGGGACGCCGATTTTCCCCAATGAGCCGATTGTTACGGTCCGCGGTCCGCTTATTCAGGCACAGTTTATTGAAACTATGATTTTACTTACGGTCAATCACCAAAGTTTGATTGCGACAAAAAGTAATCGTATTGTCAGGGCAGCGGGAGATATTCCTGTGATGGAGTTCGGTTCTCGTCGTGCACAAGGGTATGACGGTGCGATTTATGGTGCTCGTGCCGCTTATATTGGCGGTGTTTCCGGAACTGCGTGTACCATTTCCGACCAGATGTTTGGGGTTCCGGCTCTTGGAACAATGGCACACAGTTGGGTACAATCTTTCCCTACCGAGTATGAAGCGTTTTTGGCATATGCCAAAACTTATCCGGAAAATTGTACATTGTTAATTGATACCTATCACGTTTTAAAAAGCGGTCTCCCTAACGCCGTGCGGGTATTTAATGAAGTGTTAAAACCATTAGGTATTAAAAAATGCGGTGTACGAATTGATAGCGGTGACATCACGTATCTCACCAAAAAGTGTCGGAAATATTTAGACGATGCTGGTTGGGAAGATGCAAAAATTGTAATATCCAATTCCTTGGATGAATATATCATTCGGGACATTTTGCAGCAAGGCGCTAAAGTAGATTCTTTTGGCGTTGGCGAACGTTTGATTACTTCAAAATCGGAACCTGTTTTTGGCGGTGTTTATAAATTGGTTGCGATAGAAGAAAACGGAGTGATTGAACCCAGAATCAAAGTAAGTGAAAATGTGGCTAAAATCACCAACCCTTACTTTAAGAAAGTTTATCGCTTGTATTCAAAGGAAACAGGTATGGCTATTGCCGATGTGTTAACGGCTTTTGACGAAAACATTGACGATAGTAAACCTTATGAAATTTTCGATCCAAGAAATACCTGGAAGCGAAAAGTTGTTAAAAACTTTAAGGCGGTACCGTTACAAGTTCCTATTTTTAAAAATGGTGAATGTGTTTATCATACGCCATCACTTGCAGAAATCAAAACTTACTGTCAGGAAAGTCTGGCTACCATTTGGGATGAGGTAAAACGTTTTGAAAATCCGCACGAATATTATGTAGATTTATCCCAGCGACTTTGGGATATCCGCTATGAGTTACTTTCTGCTCATAGCGACTAAAATAATCAATGATGAACCAAATATATAACAAAGGAAAGGATGCTTAAAAATGGAAAGTATGATGGATTCCTGTAATATGGGAAGATTGGGAGTTATCGGAATGAAGGGCTGCGAGGAAATGGCCCAAAAAATTAACTTCTATTTAAAAAGATTTAATGAGGAAAAACACGGGGAGGATATTGAAACGTTTTTAATTCCTGTCAGCAATCCCCGTTTTGGCACCGGTGAAGCAAAAGCAATGATTATGCATTCTATTAGAACTTACGATGTTTATATCGTTATGGATGCTTTTAACTACGGTGTTACATATAAGATGTATGGAACCGAGCATAGAATGAGTCCGGATGACCATTTTCAGGATTTAAAACGCATTATTTCTGCAATGGGTGGGAAGGCAAAGCGAATTACCGTAATTATGCCTATGCTCTATGAAGGCCGTCAGCATAAGCGGGTTTCCCGGGAATCTTTGGACTGTGCCTTGGCTCTGCAAGAACTGGAACGTATGGGTGTAAATAACATCATCACCTTTGATGCACACGACCCCAGAGTGCAGAATGCAACGCCTTTGACCGGTTTTGAAAATATCCATCCTACCTATCAGATGATTAAAGCATGTTTACGCTACGATGATTCTATTATGCTTAACAAAGACAACACGGTGATTGTATCTCCGGATGAAGGTGCAATGGGACGTTGTATCTATTATTCCTCTGTACTGGGTATGGATATGGGTACTTGTTATAAGCGCCGCGACTATTCTACCATTGTTGATGGTAAAAACCCTATCGTTGCACACGAATTTTTAGGCAGTGATTTGGCGGGCAAGGATGTTATCGTAGTAGATGATATGATTGCTTCCGGCGATTCTATGATTGATGTTGCAAAGCAACTGAAACAGCGGAAAGCAAACCGCGTATTGGTATTTTCTACCTTTGGCCTTTTTACAGAGGGTGTAGAGAAGTTTACTCAGGCACACGAAGCAGGTTTAATTGATGCAGTGTTTACCACAAACTTGGTATATCGTACTCCGGAACTGTTGGCTTGTCCTTGGTACCACGAAGTAGATATGTCTAAATACATTGCACTCATTATTAAGACTTTGAATGAAGAAAATTCTATCAGTGAGTTATTAACACCCATCGGCAGAATTGAGAAAATTTTAAACAAGTATAGGAATAAATAATGATTCGAAACAATCAAGTCAGCGCCGAGGAAATGGCGTTGCAACGGGACTACATTGAAAAGATAAGAATAGAAAACTTAAATCGCAACCGTGTTCCCCTCGCTTTTGTGGAGACTTATGGTTGTCAGCAGAACTCCAGTGATTCCGAAAAGTTAAAAGGTATGCTTTTTGATATGGGTTTTGAGTTTTGCGAAAGAGCGGAAGATGCCGATTTAGTTCTTTATAATACTTGCGCCGTCCGGGAAAATGCTGAACTGAAAGTTTTTGGTAATTTAGGTGCATTAAAACACGTAAAACGCAGACACCCCGATATGATTATCGGGGTCTGTGGTTGTATGATGCAACAAGAGCATATTGCAGAAACAATCCTCAAAAAATATAAGCACGTGGATTTGGTTTTTGGCACCCATGCACTCTATCGTTTTCCTGCCCTTTTGAATGACGTTTTAAGTCAAGGAAGAGCCTTTGATGTAAGTAATGAAGACGGTCATATCTTTGAAGAAATTACTTATCACCGGGATAAACCGCCTCTTGCCAAAATTCCTATTATGTATGGTTGCAATAATTTTTGTACCTATTGCATTGTTCCCTATGTAAGAGGAAGAGAAAGAAGCCGTGAGGCTGGGAAAATCCTTGCAGAAGTGCAGGAAGTTGCAAAGCAAGGTTACAAAGAAGTTATGCTTCTTGGCCAGAATGTAAATTCCTACGGAAATGATTTTAAAACAGGATATAGTTTTGCGCAGTTGTTGCGGGAAGTATGCAAGGTGGATGGGATTGAAAGAGTAAGGTTTATGACTTCTCATCCCAAAGACCTATCGGATGAACTGATTAAAGCCATGACAGAAGAACCTAAAATTTGCAAACAGTTACATTTGCCGATTCAATCCGGTTCGGATCGAATTCTTGCCGCAATGAATCGTAAATATACCAAAGCAGATTATATGGCACTAATCCAAAAAGTAAAAGAAAAAATGCCGGATATTGTGCTTACTACAGATATTATCGTAGGTTTCCCCGGCGAAACTAACGAAGATTTTGGAGAAACGTTAGACGTTTTAAAACAAGTGGAATATGATACAATTTTCTCTTTTATTTATTCCAGACGTCAAGGAACACCTGCGGCTCAAATGCCGGATGTGATGGACGAGTCCCAAAAACATCAAAATTTTGATGCAATGCTTTCCGTACAAAATGAAATTTCCAAACGAAAAAATGATGCCTATCTTGAAAAAACAGTAAAGGTTTTGGTGGAGGGTGTCAGCAAAAACAATGAAAACACATTAACCGGCAGAACCGAGGGAGGCAAGGTTGTAAACTTCCCGGGGGATTCTCAATGTGTGGGAGAGTTTGTTCAGGTTAAGATTACCAAAAGCCAAACATGGTCTTTGTTTGGCGAAATTATATAGGAGGATATAGTAATGGAACAGGTTAAAATTTTTGAAAAAGCAAAAGAATTAGGAGATTTGATTGCACAGAGCGAGATGAAAAAACGTGCCGATGAAGCCAATAAAGCATTAACCGAGAATGCAGACGTTGTTGCGATGATTGGTGCTTATCACGAACTGCGTGAGGAAAAGATGGCGGCTTTTAAAGACCATCAGCCCACCGCGGAAGAAGCAAAAGAAATTAACGAATGTTTACAAAATGAATTTAATAAAATGGCTGAAAATCCTATTTTCAAGGAATACATCGAAGCAAATCAGCAATTTGAGAACACCCTAAATCAAATGGATATGATTTTAAAGAACGCCATTTCCGGCGGTCACAGTTGTGGCGGTTCTTGTTCCAGTTGCGGCGGTTGCCACTAAGAATAAAATTCCAGAAAAACCGTTGATCATTATGATCTGCGGTTTTCTTCCTATCCCAATCGAAATGGAGAAAAAACCATGGCTTTAAAAATTGAAATGGAAAAACTGACCCCTATGATGCAACAATATTTTGAGGTCAAAAAACAGTATCCGGACAGTATTTTAATGTACCGTTTGGGTGATTTTTATGAAATGTTTTTTGATGATGCAGAAGTTGCATCCAAGGTTTTAGACATTACCTTAACCGGAAGAAATTGCGGTTTAGAAGAACGCGCCCCCATGTGTGGCGTTCCTTTTCATGCTGTGGATGGTTATGTGGCAAGACTGGTTGCCAATGGTTATTCTGCTGCAATTTGTGAACAAGCAGAGGACCCGGCATCCGCCAAAGGTATTGTAAAACGTGAGGTTGTTCGGGTTATTACCCCGGGAACCATTATGGACAATGCGGCGTTAGATGCCAACAAGAATAATTTTCTCTGTTCTATTTCTGTGGATGAAAAAGGCGCCGGTATTGCTATGGTTGATATTACCACCGGCGATTGTATTGCCCGGGAAATTACGCAGGAGGATGTTGTTTTACCCATTTTAAACGAATTGGTAAAATATACACCAAGCGAAGTCATTGTAAATCTTCGTGCCTTTGAAAACACGCAATTATTGGACGAGATTAAAAACAGAGTGCACGGTGTAGTAAGAAATTATTATTCCTGGGCTTATGAATTAGAAGAGGCGCAGAAAAAGGTTGTCTCTCAATTTGGTTCTTTGGAAGAAGTCAATCTTGCAGATAAAAAGAACTCTGTTTCTGCAATTGGTGCTTTGTTAGTTTATTTGGAAGAAACCCAGAAAACTGAATTAAAAAATATCAAAGCCATTGAAACAGAGCGATCTGCAACTATGCAAATTGACCTGTATACAATGCGAAATTTGGAAATTTTAGAAACCTTGCGGGATCGTAATTTCCGTGGAAGTTTATTACATATTCTGGATAAGACAAAAACCTCGATGGGAGCGAGACTTCTTAGAAAATGGACAACATCGCCTCTTTGTAATTGCGCTGCTATCGCCAACCGTCATAATGCGGTAGATGAACTTTATCGCGATCCTATGTTGCGGGCAGAAATTTCTGAGGTTTTGCGTCAAATCTCTGATATGGAACGGTTAATTAACCGGATTGTTTATAAACATGCCGGCTGTGCTGAACTGACCAGTTTAAAAGAATCATTGGAACGATTACCCGCGATTTTAACCTGTCTTGAAGGGGTTCAAACCAAACTTCTCCGCTATTGCCGAGAAGAAATTGATCCGATGCAAGATATTTATGAATTGATCCAAACCACCATCAGGGAGGATGCCCCGGTATCATTGCGCGGTGGCGATTTGATTTGCAAAGGTGCCAATGAAGAGTTAGACCGGATGCGGGATTTAACGGAAAATGGGCAGAAAATCTTAGCAGAATTGGTGGAAAAGGAAAAAGAAAAAACGGGTATCAAACTTTTAAAATTAGGCTACAACAAGGTTTTTGGTTATTATGTAGAAACCACCAAACAATATGCAGATTTAGTGCCGGATTATTTTATTAGAAAACAGACGTTAACCAACGGGGAACGTTATATCACTCCAGAACTGAAAGAAGTAGAAGAGGCTGTCTTGGACGCCAGTACCCGTATGGTAGATATGGAATATGAACTTTTCTGTCAGGTGAGAGACCGGGTTGCACAGGCACTTAGCCGGGTAGAACGTACCGCAAAAGCCATTGCCGTTTTGGATGCTTTGTGTTCTTTTGCCAATGTTGCAGAAAAGAACGGATATGTTATGCCTACCGTGAACAATGGCGAAAAAATTTATATCAAAGACGGACGTCATCCGGTTGTGGAGGCTTTGTTTAAGGATTCTCGTTTTATCCCCAATGACACAGTTTTGGATAACCGTGAAAATCAGGTTTCCATTATTACCGGGCCTAATATGGCAGGTAAATCTACCTATATGCGCCA
>JAZPYU010000038.1:0-4789 GCA_045544295.1 Ructibacterium sp.
AGAATTAACATTTTTATTAGGTCCAGGAAAAGACGCACATAGTTATGATCCAACAGCACAGGACTTAATTACAATACAAAATGCAGACCTCTTTGTATATATAGGTGGAGAAATGGAAAAATGGTCTGATAAAGTTCTAGAAGCATTAGGAGAATCAGAAAACAAAATAATTTGCATAGCAGATGATATAGACACAATAGAAGAAAAAGAAGTTGACGGTGCAGAAGAAGAGGAAGAACATGAGCATGAAGAAGATCATGAGCATGAAGAAGGAGCTTTTGATGAACACATTTGGACTTCTCCTAAAAATGCAATGGAGATTGCATCTGCGATTACAGATGCGTTCATAGAAAAAGATTTTGAAAATAAGGAAGTTTATCAGAGCAATTTTTTGCGATATCAAAAAGAACTTGAAAAACTGGACCAAACGTTTGAAAAAATTGTAGAAAAGGGTAAGTATGATACCGTTATTTTTGGTGACCGTTTCCCCTTTCAATACTTTGTGAAAAGTTATGGCTTAAAACATCGTGCGGCCTTTCCCGGTTGTAGTGCAGAATCGGAGCCAAGTGCCAAAACGGTAGCATATTTAATGGATAAAATAAATGATGAAAATATCCCGTGCATATTTTATATTGAGTTTAGCAATCAAAAATTGGTTAGGGTAATGGAAGAAGAAACCGGTACAAAGCCGCTTCTCTTTCATTCCTGCCACAATGTTTCTAAAGAAGAAATGGATGCGGGATGTACTTATATAAGTTTGATGTATGAAAATGCAGAAAGGTTAAAGGAGGCGTTACAGAGTGAACCTGATTGATTGTAAAAATCTCACCTTGACATATGAAGGTGTTGTTGCTGTATCCAACCTTGATTTTTCTGTGGAAGAGAAAGACTATTTGTGTATTATCGGGGATAATGGTACGGGAAAAAGTACCCTGATGCGGGCATTGCTTGGATTAAAGCGTGTTTCTGCAGGGACTGTTATATTGAATGGATTAAAACGAAACCAAATTGGATATTTGGCGCAACAGACAGAGGTGCAAAAAGATTTCCCTGCATCGGTGTGCGAAGTTGTACTTTCCGGGGCATTGAATAGAAAAAAATTTTTTCCTTTTTATACCAAAAAAGAAAAGGAAAAAGCGCAGAAAGCCCTTGGCGATTTGGGGATTTTAGCATTGGAAAATCAGTGTTATCGGGAACTTTCCGGAGGGCAACAGCAAAGGGTTTTGTTAGCCAGAGCGCTATTGTCAACGGAAAAGGTTCTTGTTCTGGATGAACCCACCACAGGCCTTGACCCCAAAATGACGACGGATTTTTTTGCTATGATGCAGAAATTAAACCAGGAACATGGTGTTGCCATCATTATGACAACCCACGATACCCATTGTGCGGTAAAATATGCAAAACATATTTTGCATTTGACAAAAGAAGGATATTTCTTTGGCACCAAAGAAGAATATCTTATGAGCGAAATTGGACAGGAATACATAGGAGGGCATCGGCATGATTGATTTTGTTATAAAAATGTTTTCCTATGCATTTATTCAACGTGCTCTTTTGGTTGGTGGTGCGGTCGCGCTTTGTGCATCGCTTTTGGGGGTCAGTTTGGTTTTGAAACGTTATTCTATGATTGGTGATGGCCTTTCCCACGTAGGGTTTGGAACTTTGGCGGTTGCCACTGCGCTGAATTGGTCACCCTTAGAAGTAACCATCCCTGTGGTGGTTATCGCTGCTTTTCTTTTACTTCGGCTTAGCGAAAATAGTAAAATCAAAGGTGACGCCGCTATCGCTATGATTTCTACCGGCGCTTTGGCGATTGGGGTTTTGGTGGCCTCGAAATCAACCGGTATGAATACAGATATTTACAGTTATCTTTTTGGAAGTATTCTTGCTATGAGTGAGGCGGATGTGTGGCTTAGTGTTATCTTGTCTTTGATTGTACTTATTTTGTTCATTCTTTTTTATCATAATATATTTGCGGTTACCTTTGATGAAAATTTTGCAAAGGCAACCGGCGTTTATGCTAACTTATATAATATGATACTTGCATTTTTGACGGCGGTCACCATTGTTTTAGGAATGAGAATGATGGGAGCACTATTGATTTCCAGTTTAATTATTTTCCCGGCGCTGACTGCAATGCGGGTATGTAAAAGTTTTCGCAGTGTTATGAGTTGCTCTGCGCTGGTATCTTTGTTTTGTGTGGTTTGTGGAATTTTTGTTTCCTTTCTTTTTTCAACTCCTACCGGTGCCAGTATTGTAACGGTCAATATTATTGTGTTCATCTTGTTTGCTATATTGAAAAAGTTTAAATAGGAAAAAGAGGCATCCATTGGGATGCCTCTTTGAATTCGTTTAGTTTCGTAAACTGTGAAGCGGTGCAGGAATTTTACCGCCGCGAGCAATAAATTCTTCGCTGGAATAAGGGTGAACCGGCATAATCGGCGCTTCACCTAAAAGTCCTCCAAATGAAATACGATCACCGACGTTTTTGCCAATCGCAGGAATGATACGAACAGCGGTGGTTTTTTGGTTTACAACACCAATTGCCATTTCGTCTGCAATAATAGCAGAAATAGTAGAAGCAGAAGTATCACCGGGAACAGCAATCATATCAAGACCTACCGAGCAAACACAAGTCATTGCCTCTAATTTATCAAGATGTAGCGCGCCGCATTCAGCAGCCGCAATCATACCGGCATCTTCACTGACAGGGATAAATGCACCACTCAGACCGCCGACGGAACTGGATGCCATGACGCCGCCTTTTTTGACCGCATCGTTCAAAAGCGCCAATGCGGCGGTGGTACCGTGGGTTCCGCATTTTTCTAAGCCCATTTCTTCCAGAATATAGGCAACACTATCCCCAACAGCCGGTGTAGGCGCCAAAGAAAGATCTACAATACCAAAAGGAACGTTGAGCATCCGTGATGCTTCCTGTGCAACCAATTGTCCCATACGGGTGATTTTGAATGCAGTATTCTTAATGGTTTCTGCAAGAATGCCAAAGTCTTTGCCTTTGATTTGTTCTAAGGCACATTTGACTACACCCGGACCGCTGACACCAACGTTGATGACACAATCACCTTCGCCAACACCGTGAAAGGCACCTGCCATAAAGGGATTGTCTTCCACCGGGTTTGCAAAGACAACAAATTTGGCACAGCCCATAGAATGATTGTCCGCAGAACGATTTGCTGTTTCTACGATAATTTCGCCCATTTGTTTTACTGCATCCATATTGATGCCCGCCTTGGTTGTTGCAACACCCACAGAAGAACAAACATAATCAGTAGAACAGAGTGCTTCCGGAATAGAACGAATCAAATATTCATCGCCTTTGGAATACCCTTTGTAAACCAAAGCGGAATATCCACCGATAAAATTAACACCGGTTTCTTTTGCCGCCCTATCTAAGGTTTTTGCAAAGGGTGTGTAATCCGTAGCATTACTTGCGCCGGCAACTAAGGAAATCGGGGTAACAGAAATTCTTTTATTGATGATAGGGATACCATAGCGACGGCTGATTTCTTCACCGGTTTTTACTAAATTTTGGGCATAACGGGTGATTTTATCATAAATCTTTTGACAGGCAATTTTAGGGTCAGCATCCGCACAGTCCAAAAGAGAGATACCCATTGTGATGGTTCGGATATCAAGATGTTCGTCCCGAATCATCTGTATAGTCTCAACAATTTCATTAGGGTTGATGTTTAACATAGATGAAATCTTCCTTTCAAACGAAGTAGTAAGGGTTAAATACGATGCATAGAATTAAAAATGTCCTCGTGTTGAATTCTGATTTCAACAGAAAGATTTTTCCCAAGTTGCGTTAATGCATCATTAAGAGTGGAAAATTCAACTTTACTATTTTCAATATTAACAAGCATCACCATGGTAAAGATGTTTTGGACAATGGTTTGGGTTATGTCTAAAATATTAACCTGATTCTCGGCCAGTAATGTGCTGGTAGCGGCAATGATGCCGGGTTTATCGTTTCCCATAACGGTTACAACTGCGCGCATAGTAGTTCTCCTTTGTGTTTATTTCTTTTTACAGTTCCCAATATTATACCAAAGGTAAGATAGGATGTCAAGAAAGTGGGATGCAGGCAAAATTATTTCTGCAAAATATCAGAAAGATTGCTTTGGATTTTTTGGGCAACGTCCGGTTTGTTCATAGAGTAGACGTGTACATTGGTAATGTTGTTTGCATAAAGGTCAATGATTTGGTCGGTTGCATAGGCGATACCGGCTTGTTTCATTGCGGCAGGACTGGAACCAAATTTATCAACCAGGCTTTTAAATCTTTGCGGCATAAAAGAGCCGGAAAGTTTGATAGCACGTTCCACTTGATTGGCATTGGTGATTGGCATAACGCCTGGTATCACTGGGACGGTAATTCCTGACTCGCGAATTTTATAGAGGAAGTTATAAAGAAGATTGTTGTCAAAAAACATCTGTGTTGTGATAAAATCACAACCGGCATCAACCTTTTCTTTTAAATGCTTAATGTCTTCTTTTTGGTTGGCGCTCTCCGGGTGGATTTCCGGATAACAAGCACAACCAATACAAAAATCTTCGTCACATTCTTTTAATTCCCGGATAAGGTCAATGGCATATTGATAATCCCAAAGACTTCTGTTGGCATCGGCAAGGTGTTCAGGGATATCGCCTCTCAGTGCCATAATATTTTGAATTCCGGCTTTTTTGATTTCCTGAATTTTAGACCGGACGGTTTCTTTGGTAGAAGAAACACAGGTAAGGTGTGCCAGAGTAGGAACCCCATATAA
>JAZPYU010000039.1:0-6337 GCA_045544295.1 Ructibacterium sp.
GTTCTGGTAGAAGCAGATGCTCCCCAAAACGATGATGTTACTGAATGTTTAAAGAACGTTGCAATGCAGATTGCGGCTCTTAACCCCAAATATTTGTCTGATGCAGAAGTATCTGAGGAATACAAGAACCACGAAAAGGAAATCCTGATTGCACAATTAAAGAACGATCCTAAGAATGCTTCCAAGCCTGATGCCATCATCGAAAAGATGATTACCGGCCGTCTGGCTAAGGAACTGAAAGAAATCTGTCTTTTAGGTCAGGAATACGTTAAGGCTGAGAACAAAGAAACTGTTGCTCAGTACGTAGAAGCAGTAGGCAAGAAGATTGGCGCTGCTATTACCTTAAAGCAATTCGTTCGTTTTGAGACCGGTGAAGGTCTTGAAAAGAAAGACGAAAACTTTGCAGACGAAGTTGCAAAGATGATGGGTAACTAATAAAGAACTGAAAACCACGGTGGAATTCCACCGTGGTTTTTTTGTAGAAAAAACTTGCCAAATGGAAAAATTTATGCTAGGATAAGAATATAAAAGTGAATATGCAAAGGGGAGCTTGCAAACAGGCTGAGAGGAAATTGCGCATTTCGACCCTGAAACCTGATATGGATAATGCCAGCGTAGGGATTGTAAGAAAGAAAAGCAAAGGCATATCCCGCGGGATATGCCTTTTATGATAAAGAAAGGAGGAAGAGTGGCGAAGGCACAACGATCGGTTGCAGTTCATTTTTAATGAAAGAATGAGAGGATTTGATTTTATGAAAAAAACACATTTGTTAACTGAGGTTGCGGCGTTTGTTGCTCTGTCTGTGATTTGTAGTTTCATTAAAGTATGGGAGATGCCCCAAGGCGGGTCTGTTTCCCTGACGATGGTGCCAATTTTACTCATTGCCTTTCGGCGTGGCGCCTTTGCGGGTATGCTGACCGGCGGAATTTATGGATTGATTTCTCTTGCTATCGCCGGTGTGATTTATCATCCTATGTCCGTTTTACTTGATTATCTTCTGGCTTTTGCCTTGGTGGGAATGGCAGGATTTTTCCGGAAGAATTTACCTATGGCAATTTGTGGAACCATTGTCGGCGTTTTGGGACGGTTTTTGTCCTCCTTGGTAAGCGGTGCGGTGCTCTTTGGTTCTTATGCTCCGGCAGGGCAGAATCCATGGGTTTATTCTTTGATTTATCAGGCAACTTATCTGTTGCCGGAACTGGTAATCTGCCTTGTGGCAATTATCTTTTTGTATGAAAAAGCGAAACGGTTTTTTGTGGTATAAGATAGGTGTAAAAGAGGGAAAAAAGAAAAGGTTTTTCGCATGTAAAATCAGAAATTTTTATAGAAACTAACAAAGTGACGTATTGAGCTGTTTGTGCATATCGAGTGCATAGCACATATCGAAAATTATGCAAGAATTTATATCGATGCCGAGTGTCTTTCAGAACACTCGGCAAAATCTACGTCTTTTTTGAAAAAGATATTGCGGTTTTTGGGAAACTGTGGTAGGATAGAGAAAAGGAAAAGACAACCGAAAAGGATGTGTATTTATGGCAATTATTTATGATGATAAACAAAAGGTGTTTTACCTTCATACCCAAAAAAGCAGTTATATTTTAGGTTTTTTAGAAGAACATTTGGTACATATTCATTGGGGAAAACGTATTAACCAAATCGGTGATATGGATATCATAGTTCCCCATATGACCCGTAGTTTTGCGCAGAATTTTCCGGGTCAAAGGGAGATTTCCTTGGATAATGTTCCTCAGGAATACCCTACTTATGGTCATACCGATTTGCGCACACCGGCATTTCACGCCCAGTATGCAGATGGTACTACCATCAGTGAATTTGGCTATCAATCCCACACCATTTCAAAAGGCAAGCCGGATATAGCGGGTCTTCCCCAGACCTTTGCCGGTAAAGACAAGGTAGAAACTTTGGAGTTGGTGTTAGACGATAAAAAGACCGGCATGGAAGTACATCTTTATTACACCGTTTTTGAGGAAAAAGAGGCCATTACCAGAAGTGTTCAGGTGATGAACAAGGGTAAGGAAGATGCTGACATCAAGCGGATTATGAGTGCCAGTGTAGACTTCTTTGGTATGGACAGAGATATGATTACCCTCTGCGGTGCGACCCAAAGGGAACGGTTTGTGAACAGGGTTCCCCTGTCTTACGGAGAACATAGTGTGGACAGCAAACGTGGTGCTTCCAGCCATATGCGCAATCCCTTTGTTGCTCTTGCGGCAAAGAATGCTACCGAAAACCACGGTGATGTGTATGCGATGAACTTGATTTATAGCGGTAACTTTACTGCGGATGTCTATGTGGACCAGTATGGTATGTGCCGGATGGGTATCGGTATCAATGACTTTGATTTTAACTGGAAGTTAGAGCCGGGTCAGAACTTCTGGGCGCCGGAAGTTGCTATGGTTTATGCGGCAGATGGTATCGGTGCTATGTCCCGGATTTATCACGATTTGTATCGGGAAAACTTAATCCGCAGTAAATATGCAGATAAAGTAAGACCGATTTTGATTAACAACTGGGAAGCCACCTACTTTGATTTTAACGAGGAAAAGATTTTAGATATTGCTAAAAAGGCAAAGACTGCCGGTGTAGAACTGATGGTGTTAGATGACGGTTGGTTCGGCACCAGAAACAGTGATAACTGTGCTTTGGGTGATTGGTTTGTGAATAAAGAAAAATTGCCCAATGGTATTACCGGCCTTGCAGAAAAGGTAGAAGAAATCGGAATGAAGTTCGGTCTTTGGTTTGAACCGGAAATGATTTCCCCTAATAGTGATTTATATCGGGCGCATCCGGATTGGTGCCTGCAGGTTCCGGGCAGAGTTTCTTCTCATGGCAGACATCAGTTGATTTTAGACCTTGCCAATGATGAAGTCTGCGATTATTTGATTGATGTAATCGGTGAAGTGATTCGCAGCGCTAAGATTTCCTATGTAAAGTGGGATATGAACCGGAATATGACGGAAATCGGTTCTCTGGCACTTTCTCCGGAAAGACAGAGAGAAACTGCGCATCGGTATATCTTAGGTCTTTATCGGGTGTTGGAAGCATTGACCACCGAATTTTCTGATGTTCTCTTTGAAAGTTGTGCTGGCGGTGGCGGCCGTTTTGATGCAGGTATGCTTTATTATATGCCGCAAACCTGGGCAAGCGATAACAGTGACGGTATTGACCGCTTGAAAATTCAGTATGGTACCAGTTTGGTATATCCGGCAAATACTATGGGTGCACACGTTTCTGCGGTTCCCAACCATCAGATTTTCCGGACGACCTCTTTTGAAACCCGTGCCAACACGGCAAGTATGGGTCAGTTCGGCTTTGAACTTGACATTACCAAAATGAGTGACGAAGATTTTGAAAAGATGAAGGAATCTATCGTTCGCTTTAAGAAGGTAAGAGAGGTAGTGCAGTTTGGTGATATGTACCGGCTGATGTCTCCCTTTGAAAGCAACCATGCCATCTTCCAGTTTATCTCCAAAGACGGAGAACAGGTTTATGTTTCTTACAGTAACATTTTGGCGGTTACCAATGGTCCTTTCTGGTTTATCAAGTTAGAAAATTTAGACCCGGATGCCATTTACTATGATGAAGAAAACGATATCCGGATGAGTGGCGCGGCATTGATGCATGTGGGTATTCCCCTGCGGGAGGTAGAGGATTTCTACTCCAAAACCTATCTTTTTAAGAAAGTAAAATAAAACAAAGAAAAACATCGGCGGATTGAGTGTCTGCCGATGCTTATTTTGCCATAAAATCAGAATTTTTTTTGGAAAAAATATTGAAAACACGCAGATTTTGTGTTATAATAACTAACTTAGGAAAGTATTTTTTTAGAAAAGTGCATAAGGAGGTGCTGATGGTGTATCCAATCATTAAAAAAGAAGAACTCAATCCCACCGTTTCTTTGATGGAAATTGAGGCTCCTTATATTGCACGAAAGGCAGAACCCGGTCAGTTTCTCATTCTCAGGATTGATGAAGAAGGGGAAAGAGTTCCTTTTACCATTGCAGACTATCATAGAGAAAAAGGCACCGTTACGATTATTTTTCAGATTGTTGGTGCCACCACGGAGAGATTGAATCGGTTAAAGACCGGAGAATTTCTTCTAAACGTGGTAGGTCCGTTAGGGAAAGTCTCCGAATTTGACGGAGTGAAAAAAGTTGCAGTCATTGGCGGTGGTCTTGGTACGGCCATTGCCTATCCTCAGGCAAAGAAACTCCATAGTATGGGCATTTGCGTAGATATGATTTGCGGTTTCAGAAATAAAGACCTGATTATCATTGAAGATTTGTGTCGTGCGGCTTGTGACAATCTTTCTGTTATGACCGATGATGGCTCCAATGGAAATCAGGGATTTGTCACCACCAAACTGGAAGAATTGATTCAGGCGGGCAATCAGTATGACCTTGTGGTTGCCATTGGTCCTTTGGCGATGATGCGAGCGGTTTGTAATTTGACAAAAGAATATGATATAAAAACCATTGTGAGTATGAATCCCATTATGATTGACGGAACGGGTATGTGTGGCGGTTGCCGTTTGACTGTTGGCGGAGAGATTAAGTTCGCTTGTGTAGACGGACCGGATTTTGACGGACATCTGGTGGATTTTGATGAAGCCATCAACCGTTCTAAAATGTTCCGTGTTCTGGAACAGCAATCGAAAGAGCATCATTGCAGATTGGAGGGGATGGACCGTGCTTAATATGGCGCAGAAAAAAGTCCCCATGCCGGAACAAGACCCCAATATCAGAAATAAAAACTTTCAGGAAGTTGCCCTTGGCTATACCGAGGAAATGGCAATGGAAGAAGCAAAACGGTGCTTTAAGTGTAAAAAACCGCTTTGTATGGAGGGTTGTCCTGTTTGTGTAAAAATTCCGGAATTTATGGGTTTGGTTGCAGAAGGTAAGTTCCAGGAAGCCTATGAAAAGATTCAGGAAACCAATTCCCTGCCTGCCATTTGCGGTAGGGTTTGCCCTCAGGAAAACCAGTGTGAAAAGCATTGTATCCGTCACAAAAAAGGAGAACCGGTAGCCATTGGCCGACTGGAACGTTTTGTGGCAGATTGGCATAGGAAGAATGGGAACAAGAAAACAGAGAAACCAAGCCTCAACGGGAAAAAGGTTGCGGTTGTGGGCGGAGGCCCTGCCGGACTTACCTGTGCCGGGGACCTTGCCAAGTTAGGATATGCGGTTACCGTTTTCGAAGCCTTTCATACTGCCGGCGGTGTGCTGGTCTATGGCATCCCCGAATTCAGACTTCCTAAAGATATTGTTAAGGCAGAAATTGCTAAGTTGGAAGAATTCGGCGTTACCATCAAAACCGATATGGTCATTGGCAAAGTGTTGTCTGTGGATGAGCTTTTTCAGGTAGAGGGTTTTGATGCCGTGTTTATCGGCACCGGAGCCGGACTTCCGGGATTTTTGAAGATAGAGGGAGAAAATTTAAACGGCGTTTATTCTGCCAATGAATTTTTAACCCGTATCAATTTAATGAAAGCCTATCGTTTTCCGGAATATGATACGCCTATCTGGGCCGGTAAAAATGTGGTTGTGGTAGGTGGCGGTAATGTGGCGATGGATGCAGCACGTTGTGCGAAACGGTTGGGCGCAGAGAATGTGTCGATTGTTTATCGTCGGGGTGCTGATGAGATGCCTGCCCGGTCAGAAGAAATTCAACACGCCAAAGAAGAGGGGATTTTATTCCGGCTTCTTTCCAATCCGGTTCGGATTTTGGGAAATACGGATGGTTGGGCAGAAAAAATGGAATGTATCAGGATGGAACTGAGTGTTCCGGATGAATCAGGCAGAAAGAGCGTTACCCCTATTCTAAATAGCAACTTTACCATAGATGCTGATGTGATTATTGTGGCAGTAGGACAGAGTCCCAATCCATTAATCAGAACCACAACACCGGATTTAGAAACCAACAAGCGGGGTTGTATTTTGGTAAAAGAAGCAACTGGTGAAACCAGCAAGACGGGGGTTTATGCCGGCGGTGATGCAGTCACCGGTGCGGCAACGGTGATTTTGGCTATGGGTGCAGGAAAAACTGCGGCAGAGGCCATTCATCAATATTTAACAGAAAAATAATTTAATTTTATATAAGGAGATGCATAAAAATGGCATTAAAAAATGAGTACTTAAAGAGAGTATTCGAGCAGGTACAGGCAAGAGATAAAAATGAGCCTGAGTTCCTGCAGACGGTAGAAGAAGTTTTTTCTTCTCTGGAAGCAGTTGTTGAAAAACATCCGGAGTATGAAAAAGCGGGCTTGATGGAAAGAATTGTAGAACCGGAAAGAGTTGTTTCCTTCCGTGTTCCCTG
>JAZPYU010000040.1:0-6930 GCA_045544295.1 Ructibacterium sp.
GTTCATCAGTACCAAGATACTGATTGTAAATTTCCTGAACTTCATAAGCAATCTCTTCCTGTACCGTCACCGAATGGTGATCATAAAGTACAACAGAAATGGCAAGACCGTCGGTAACCGGTGTCTTTAATGCCGGTACCACCTTGTCGTCTTTGTCAACAAGAATGCCAAGACTTTCTAATACTTCTGCTACCGTAGTCTTTGCGGTAGAAATCGTCTTGGTTTCACCCATATAGGTAAGTTCGATTGTATTAGCACGGTAAATTTTAATCACATCGTTATTGTGAACGTGATCAGTCAGAGCAACATTTAACTCGTCACCGTCATTTAATACAATACCCTGTTTGGAAAGGATCTTTGCAACGTTGGTGTCCGATGTAATAACTTTCACCGGAGACTTCCCCGCATCAGCAATGGTAATCATATTCTCGGTAGTATAAGTAAAACCACCGCATACAGTGATAAGAAGAACTGCCACAAGAACTGCAGAAATCTTTCTTAATGCCAATGAGGACATATGCACACCCCTTCCTCTCAGAAATTCTAACATTCAATCACCTCAATAAAACTTTTTTCGGCAAAACAACTTTTTATGCCGACCAAACCTTTCAAAATTGGAAAAATTTGGTTCATTCTATTTCACCCCCATTATAATAGCAAGATATTTTTTCGTCAAATCTCAAATTTTAGGTTATCTTTCGTTATTTGGGGTCAGTCAGGTTCAATTTGGATTATTGGAGATTTTTCCCCGATTTGGTCTCGTTTTCTCACTTATTCTCGCTCACTCACCCCATTTGGAAAAATTTGGTACAAATTTTGGTTATTGTGCTAAACAAAATTATCTGTTATACTAAGAAGGAGAGTTTTTTTAAAAAATTTTTCGTTTTGTTACAGAATGATTACAAAAACTCTAAATCCGGCAAACCCTTGATTTTTGAGAGTTTTGATTTGATTATCCGGACTTTTTGGCTTGATATTTTTTCTTGTTGTGAAAACTGCACAAACACGCCTTATTTTTTGTGATATCTTACACAAATTGACAAATTTTGGAGGAATGGTTTATGGATTTATCTTTGATAAAGCCCGGAGAACGGGTGGACGATTTACAACGAAACGGGCTATCTATCATTCAAAATCCGGACTGGTTTTGCTTTGGGGTAGATGCAGTTTTATTGGCGGATTATGCCGCAAAATCCATAAAAAAAGGGGCAAAAGTCTTAGATTTATGCTCCGGAAATGGTATTGTTCCCTTGCTTCTCTCTGCCAAAAGTCAGGCGGAAAATATTGTGGGAATAGAGATACAAAAGCCGATTGCTGAGATGGCAGAACGCTCGGTAAAACTCAACCAACTTACCCATAAAATTCAAATCAAACAAGGGGATTTGAAAGAGGCGGAATCTTATTTTGGGCGGAGTTTCTTCCAATATATTACATGTAATCCTCCTTATAAAGAAGCCGGTGGCGGATTGCTCTCTAAGGAAGACCCCATTACTCTTGCCCGACACGAAATTTTATGTTCCTTAGAAGACATTGTCCGTGTTTCTTCTATTATATTAGAGCCCCTGGGCAAATTATGCCTCATTCATCGTCCGGAACGGCTGGTTGATATTATTTGCCTGATGCGAAAATATGGGTTAGAACCCAAACGGTTACGCTTTGTCCATCCGTCCCCGGGAAAAACTGCAACTATGATTTTAATTGAGGGGGTTCGGCAAGGGAAACCCAAGTTGTTTTTGGACCCGCCCCTCTACGTTTATGAAGAGCCAAATGTTTACTCCAAAGAAATTGACGAAATTTATGGAAGGGAGGAATAGCCATGAGCGGTATTCTTTATCTTTGCCCCACGCCTATCGGGAATTTAGGAGACATTACCATCCGTACGCTGGAAGTCTTAAAGTCAGTAGATTTGATTGCGGCGGAAGATACTCGGGTCAGTCAAAAACTTTTGAACCATTTTGATATTAAAGTTCCCACCACCAGTTATTACGAACACAACAAGCGGGAAAAGGGGAACTATCTTTTGGATAAGTTAAAAGAGGGTCTTAGCATCGCCGTGATTACCGATGCCGGAATGCCGGGCATTTCTGACCCGGGCGAAGATTTGGTTCGCCTTTGTGTCAAAGAGGGGATTCAGGTAGAGGCGCTACCCGGTCCCTGTGCCTTCGCTACGGCGTTGGTGGCATCGGGTCTACCCACCGGAAGATTTGCTTTTGAAGGCTTCTTAACGGTGAACCGGAAAAACCGTCTGGAACATTTAGAGTCTTTAAAAGACGATACCAGAACCCTAATTTTTTATGAAGCACCCCACAAACTTTTAACCACCTTAAAAGACTTTTATCAGGTTTTTGGGGACAGAGAAATCACACTGGCAAGGGAACTGACCAAACGTTACGAAGAATATCGGCGGACTACACTTTCCGATGCTATTATATATTATGAAGAAACTTCGCCCAAAGGTGAATTTGTTCTCTTGCTCCACGGGGCAGACCCGGAAAAAATTCTGCAAAATCGATTGGAAAATTTGCCCTCAGCAGAAGAATTGATTCGGAAATACGCCAAGGAGGGTCTTCGGGCCAAGGAACTGACCCGCCAAGTGGCAGAAGATTTGCACACCTCCCGACGGGAAATTTATGATTTGTATTTACAAATGAAAGACAGTTTATAATAAAAATGGGTGCCGGCTCTTGCTTGGCACCCTTTTTTACTGTCTATGAAATTTTTAAATTCCTTTATCATATTGTCCTCTTTTTCTTCATATATATAAACAAAGATGATACTGATAGGAAATGAGGGAATGTATATGAGCATCCAACTACAAAAAGAAGAAATCAAAACCAATGAGGTAATTGGTCAAAAGACAAGCCAAACCATGGTAGAATGTGATGTGATTGTGCCGGATGTAAAGCCGGATATCAAAAAAGTATTGGAAGTCAGCGGTTATGTTTGCATCACCCAACGGGCCATTCAGCAAGACAAAGTTTTTCTGCAAGGGATTGTTCGAATGACTGCCCTTTATTTACCGGAAAACGACGGGGTGGGAAAATTAAAAAGTCTTACTGCAAACCAAGAATTTACACATATCATTGATTGCCGCGGGGCTTCTCCACAAATGCAGTTATTTGCGGAGGCCAACGTAGAACATTTTGATTTTACCCTGATTAACAGCCGAAAGGTCAATCTGCGTTGCCGGCTTCTTTTTGGGATAAAAGTAACAAAGCCGGTGGTTCTTTCCCTTGCCACACAGGTAGAAAATCCGGCGGATATTGCACTTAAAAAGGAACGGCTTCGGTTAATGGAAAGTACCGGCAACTGTGAATGTCAGATTATTCTTCGGGAACAATTGGAATTTCCCTCCGGCAAACCCACCATCGGCGAAATTTTGCGGATTACTGCCAACCCGTCTTCCACCGAGTTCCAAGTTTTTGACCAAAAAGCCGTCGCCAAAGGGGAAGTCCGCATCTGCACCCTTTACACAGGGGAGGAAGATGGTTCTATTCAATTTATGGAACATCTGATTCCATTTAGCGAAATTTTAGATATGGAAGAAGCCAGAGAGTCTATGACAGGAGAAATTGACTATGGCATTCACGATATCTTCTATGAGGCCAGGGACGATGCCGACGGCGAAGCGAGAAATCTTGGGATAGAACTGGTTCTTACCGCCAATGCCCGGGGGACAGAAACCGCAGAAATAGAAGGGATTACCGATGCCTATGCCCTAAAAGGCGATTTGGAACTTACCACCCGGGCTTATGCTATGGAGCAACTGATAGACACCGTCACAGCAGAAATTGTGCATAAGGAACAAGCAGAACTACCACCGATGCTTCCGAAACTCAAACAAGTTTGTGATGTACACGCCAACGCTAAAATTGACCGGATTACCATAGAAGATAACCAAATCAACGTCTTTGGGAATATTCACACCAACATCCTTTACCTTACCGAGGATGACGCTGTGCCGGTTTCCGGTTTTCAGCATATCGCAGAATTTTCTCACACCTTCCCCATCACCGGTGACGGAACCGGTATGATTTGCGATGCGCAAGTTTTTTTGAACCACACCGGTTACACGCTAAGCGGTAATGAAACATTAGAACTTCGTTTTGTTTTAGGCGTTTGCGCTAAAATTTTTCAAGCGGAAAATATTCTTTTTATTGAGGAAATGCAACCTGTGATACCGGAACACTCCAAACCCTGCCCCAATATGATTTTGTATTTTGTCAGAAGCGGGGATTCCCTTTGGAAGATTGCCAAGAAATATCACACCACCGTAGACGCCATCAAAAAATTAAATGAGTTAGAAGGGGATACCATCTATCCGGGGCAACGGCTGAAAATTGTTTCCGCCTGTGCCTGACAAAATAAAAAAGCCGCCAAAGGCGGCTTTTCCTTTTCAGGAAATTACTCTTCTTCTGCAACTGTTTCGCTCTCTTCCAATGCTTCCTGATACTTTGCCAAAATGCTGCTGCGAAGCATTTCACGGGTGTCTGCATTGATAGGATGTGCGATATCCTTAAATTCACCCTCCGGAGTCTTCCGGCTGGGCATCGCAATGAACATCTTATCTTGTCCCTCAATCACCTTAATATCATGCACAACAAACGCATCATCAAAGGTCACGGAAACAACAGCCTTCATTCTGCCCTCCGCATTGATTTTTCTTACCCGAATGTCAGTAATTTGCATACAACTACCATTCCTTTCACCAGTTTTTGCTGGCTTTAATATGTATAAAATTTTAATTAATTTTCTCGAAACAGGAAAAAGATATTGAATATCTGCTTCTCTTATGGTAAAATATAACTATAATTTCTATTAACTTTTCAGCCGTTTGGCTTTTATGAAAGAAGGTTTTTCCATGCCTCAATTTGTTATCTCTGATTTAAAGCCAGGTGCTACCGTTCATATGATAGGAATCGGTGGCATTAGTATGAGCGCCCTTGCCCATATGCTTCTTGATTTCGGATATAGGGTCAGCGGTTCCGATACCCAATCTACCCATTTAACCCAAGCCTTAGAGGCAAAGGGGGCTAAAATTTCTATCGGTCAATCTGCCGATAATATTCAAAATCCCGACCTGGTCTGCTATACCGCAGCCATCTCGTCTGCCAATCCGGAACTTCAAAAGGCAAGAACCTTATCGGTACCGGTCATTGAACGGGCAGAACTTTTAGGGGCTTTGATGACACTTTATCAATATCCCATTGCAGTTGCCGGAACACATGGCAAAACCACCACAACTTCTATGCTTTCTCTGGTACTTTTAGAAGCGGATACCGACCCTACCATTTTAGTGGGCGGAGAACTTCCGCAAATTTCCGGAAACTTCCGTCTTGGGAAAAAGGAATACCTTCCCTTTGAAGCATGCGAGTATGTGGAGAGTTTTCTGCACTTTCATCCATTTTTGTCTATCATTACAAACGTAGAAGAAGACCATTTGGATTATTTTAGCGATATTAACCATATTATATCATCTTTTCGTAAATTTGCAAGACTTACTTCACCCTCCGGTTGCATTATTGTTTGTTCTGACGATAAAAACGCTTGTCAAGTTGTGCAAAATACCGATAAAAAAGTCGTTTTTTATGGTTTGAAAGAAAATTTTGCCGACTATACCGCAACCAATCTTGTCATCGACGATAAGGGGCTGCCCCATTTCACCGTTTCCTGTCACGGGGAAGCAAAGGTTTCTTTGGATCTGAAAGTTGCGGGAACCCACAATATTTTAAACGCACTTGCCGTCACTGCGGCGGCAGACTTTTTAGGGCTTCCTATGGACGCTGTAAAACGGGGTCTGGAATCCTTTGGCGGCACCAAACGGCGGTTTGAGCATATTGGAAAGTACAACGGTTGTGACATTGTGGACGATTATGCCCACCATCCCACCGAAATCAAAGCCACCTTAGACGCTGTAAAAAATATGGATTACAAGAAAACATGGGTGGTTTTCCAACCCCACACCTATACCAGGACCAGTAGTTTACTCCATGAGTTTGCGGAGGTTCTGCCCCTGGCAGACCATGTTTTGATTGCCGATATTTACCCCGCCAGAGAGGTTTATGACGGTAGCATCCATTCTTGTGATTTGGCTGCGCTGATACCCGGCTCTGTCTATATCAACGATATGGCCGCCATTTGTCGGTACTTAAAAGAAAAAATCGAGCCTGGCGATTTACTGATTACCATGGGTGCCGGCAATGTAAATACCATTGCCTATCAAATGGCAAAGGGGCTGTAAAAAAGTCCAAACCGCACAAAGGTAGGGTTAAAGCAAAAAACACAGGAAAAGGTCTTTTCAGGCCTTTTTCTTTTTTACCTTTTTGCTACTGCAAAATATGGTAGGGGCATTCGTGAGTGTCCCGCAGGCAATTCCTGAATCGCCCCTACGCTTTTCCTTTCCCCAATTCTTTAAAAGAAGTAAAAGACCAAACCGATACCAATGCCAAAAGTAATAAAAGGAAGTAACGCGATGCCTATCTTTGCCCATCTTCCGGAATATTTTTTTAAATTATCTCTTTTGTCCCGTCTATGGTGGGCATCTTCCATGGTTTCTGCATAGGCATTGATAATCCGTTGTGCTTCCTGCACCACGGTTGTCGTTCCTCCGGAAGAAACACTTCCGCCATTTCGCAGAATAAAAATTGCCTGTTCAATAGATTCCGATGCAATATCGTTGATGATGACAACCTTTTTAGAAGGTTTTTCTTTCATTTTGCCCACTCCTTTTTAGGATTCTTAGAATCTATTTCCATTATAGACGGTTTTCTTTGTCCTTATACAGTTTTTCTTCCTCTTTTTTCAAAAAAACTCTTGACAAACCTGCCGGAAGATAGTATAATAGTCTTCGTGCTTGAGACAAGCACACCAATATTTATGCACCTTTAGCTCAGCTGGTAGAGCACCTGACTCTTAATCAGGGTGTCCAGG
>JAZPYU010000041.1:0-5701 GCA_045544295.1 Ructibacterium sp.
CCTCTTTGGCGTTTCTTACTACAATTTTATGACCCTCTACATTCTTCAAATCATATGCATGCATCGGCTGACCATATTCCAGCATAATGTAGTTGGTAATATCTACTACATTATTGATGGCACGGATGCCACAAGCCTTTAACCGACGCTGCATCCAGTCCGGAGAGGGACCAATCTTTACATTCTTTACCACTCTTGCCACAAAACGGGAACAAAGTTCCGGGTTTTCAATTTCTACCTTGGCACAAGCATTCACATCACCGCCACATTCCGGCACAACCACTTCCGGAATCGCAAAGTCTCTGCCAAAGGTGGCCGCAGTTTCTCTTGCCAGACCGATAATGCTCATACAATCAGGACGGTTGGAGGTAATCTCAAATTCCGCCACACTTTCATTCAGTCCTAATGCTTCGGTAATATCAGCACCAATGGGAGTATCTTCCGGCAAAATTAAAATACCGGTTGCTCTTTCATCGGAAATTCCCAACTCATCGGTAGAACACATCATCCCAAAACTTTCCACGCCGCGGAGTTTTCCTTTGGTAATCTTGATACCGCCGGGCAGGGTACTTTTATGCTTTGCCACCGGAATGATAGCGCCCTCAAACACATTGGGAGCGCCGGTAACAATCTGAACAGGTTCCGCCTCGCCCAATTCTACCTGACAAACCACCAGTTTATCAGCATCGGGATGGGGCGCTACTTCTATAATCTTACCGGTTACAACATTCTTAATTTCTTTGGCAGGGTTTTCAATTCCCTCTACAATAGAACCACTCATGGTCATTTTATGAGCATAGGTTGCCTCATCAATGCCATCGGTATTCATATAATCTTTCAGCCATGATAATGGTAAATTCATTCTAAACTACTTCCTTTCTTCTGCTAAAACTGCTCTAAAAACCGTACGTCATTCTCATAGAACAACCGGATATCGTCAATATCGTACCGGAACATTGCCACACGCTCTAAACCGATACCAAATGCAAAGCCGGAATATTCATCCGGATCAATACCGCAGTTGCGCAGAACTTTGGGGTGTACCATACCGCAGCCTAAAATTTCAATCCAACCTTCGCCTTTACAAATCCGGCAGCCTTCGCCGCCACAGTTAAAGCAGGAAATATCAACCTCTGCACTGGGCTCGGTAAAGGGGAAGTGGTGGGGACGGAACCGAAGCCGGGTTTCCTCACCATACAACTTCTTTACGAAAACCTCTAAGGTTCCTTTTAAATCTGCCATGGTGATGTTTTTATCAATCACCAAACCTTCCACCTGATGGAAAACCGGTGAATGGGTAGCGTCCATCGCGTCACTCCGATAAACACGTCCGGGAGAAATAATCCGGATGGGCGGTTTTTGTTGTTCCATGGTCCGCACCTGTACCGGAGATGTTTGGGTACGCATAACTACCTTTTCGTCAATATAGAAGGTATCCTGGGTATCTCTTGCCGGATGGTCCTTGGGGATATTGAGTGCCTCAAAGTTATAGTAGTCCAGTTCCACCTCAGGTCCTTCTGCGATAGAGAAGCCCATACCAATAAAAATATCTTTCAGGTCATCGAGAACGGTAATCAGCGGATGCTTCTTGCCTTTTACGGGTTTTTTGCCCGGCATAGTTACGTCTATTTTCTCACTGGCGAGTTTCGCACCTGCCGCCGCTGTTTCCAATGCAGTTTTCTTTTCTTCCAGAGCGGATTCAATCTGAGTCCGCACCTGATTGGCAAGTTGGCCAATCACCGGACGTTCTTCTGCAGAAAGACCGCCCATTCCTTTCATAACTGCAGTTAGTTCACCTTTCTTACCAAGATATTGAATTCGCAAATCTTCCAGCACCGCCAGAGTGTCTGCCGCCTCAAGTGCAGCCATAGCGTTGCTGCGAATTGCTGATAATTGTTCTTTCATAACCTGAAACCTCCATCTCATCCATTGGTCTATCGGTTTATTGTAACACAAAAATTCCCATATGGCAAGGAAATTCGGCGAAAAAGTTCAAGAAAATTTGTATTTTTTTGCAGGAAGAAAGGTCTTGACTTGTTTTTCAGAATATGATTAGATAAAAGAAGCGATATACGAGGAGTTTACCCTATGAAAATTGGAAATGTAATTTTAGAAAATAATCTGTTTTTAGCCCCTATGGCAGGGGTAACCGACAAGGCTTTCCGCTTGATTACCAAACCTTTTGGCCCCGCCTTGATGTACACCGAAATGGTCTCCGGGAAAGGACTTCATTACGGCAGCAACAAGACCGCATCTTTACTGGAAGTATTGGATGACGAAAAGCCGGTGGCGGCACAGATTTTTGGGCACGACCCGGAAATTATGAGAGAGATTGCCAGCGATGCCCTGCAATATGGCGCGGTGATGATTGACATCAATATGGGTTGTCCTGCACCAAAGATTGTGAATAATGGAGACGGTTCTGCGATGATGAAAGACCCCAAAAATGCCGGCAAGGTTATTGCAGTCGTAAAGGAAGCCGTCTCTGTTCCGGTCACGGTAAAATTTCGGATGGGTTGGGATGAAAAAAACATCAATGCGGTGGAATTTGCCAAGATTGCCGAGGCAAATGGTGCAGATGCCGTCACCGTTCACGGACGCACCCGGGAGGCTTTTTACAGCGGTAAGGCAAATTGGGATATTATCCGGGACGTGAAAAATGCTGTTTCCATTCCTGTCATTGGCAATGGTGATGTGACGGACGGGGCATCTGCCAAATCCCTCCTTGACCAAACCGGTTGCGACGGCATTATGATAGGCCGTGCCGCCCAGGGAAACCCCTGGATTTTCCAAAATGTTTTACACTACTTAAAAACCGGTGAGGAACTTCCTCCTCCCTCTTTGGAGGAAAAAATTCAGACCGCCCTGAAACACCTACATCTTTTGGTGCAATACAAAGGGGAACATCGAGGAATTTTAGAGGGGCGCAAGCATATGTCCTGGTATTTTAAGGGGCTTTCCGGTGGTGCACCGCTCAGAAATTCTATCAACAAAGCCAACACCTTGGAGGAAATGGTTTCCCTCCTGGAAACCCTCTTGGAGCACTGAAAAAACTCTTGACTTTTAACACTATTTTATGTTAAAATAATTACGTATTTCTAAACATTTATGCTTTATGCTTTGATCTATATTTCATTGATTATGTATTCTTTTTAAATGTACGTTATTTCGGACGTGTAAAACGTCACAAAAATTTTAGGAGGTGTTAGCAATAGAACCAACAACCATCGCAATAATTGTCCTTGCGCTTGTTGCCATTATCGGCTCCTTTGCCGCATTTAAATATGGTTATTCATACCGGAAAAAGTTTGCCGAACTGAAAATCGGCAGCGCGGAAGAAGAGGCAAAGCGAATTAAGCAAGAGGCAATCGAAAATGCAACCAAAATTAAAGAAAATGCTAAAAGAGAACAACTATTAGAAGCCAAAGAAGAAATACATAAATTAAGAAGCGAATTAGACAAAGAAATCAAAGAACGCCGTGCTGACTTACAACGGCAAGAAAGACGTGTCCAACAAAAAGAAGATACCATTGACAAAAAGACACAAACGCTGGAAGACAAAGAAGAGCAAATTCAAAAGAAATACGCTGAGTTAGAAGAAATGCAAGAGGAAGTCACCCGGGTGAAAAACCTGCAACTTGCACAGTTAGAAAAAATTGCCGACTTTACCATAGAACAAGCAAAGGAATTTTTGCTCAAACAAGTGGAAGACGACATTAAGCACGAAAAAGCAATGCTGATTAAGAGTATTGAAGAACAAGCAAAAGACGAGGCAGACGAAAAAGCCCGTCAGATTATTACAGGTGCCATTCAGCGGTGTGCCGCAGATCAGGTGACGGAAACCACCGTTTCTGTTGTGCAACTGCCCAGCGACGATATGAAAGGCCGCATCATCGGTCGTGAAGGACGGAACATCCGTACCATTGAGACCCTGACCGGGGTTGACCTGATTATTGACGATACACCGGAGGCTGTTATTCTTTCCGGTTTTGATCCGGTTCGGCGTGAAATCGCCCGCCGGTCTTTGGAAAAACTGATTGTAGACGGTCGGATTCATCCGGGCCGGATTGAAGAAACCGTTGAAAAGTCTGCAAAAGAAGTGGACAATATCATCAAGCAAGAAGGTGAACGGGCAACCTTTGAAACCCACGTTCACGGTTTGCATCCTGAATTGGTTCGGCTCCTTGGCCGTTTAAAGTACAGAACCAGTTATGGTCAGAACGTTCTGCAACACGCCATTGAAGTTTCTCATTTAGCAGGCTTGATGGCAGGGGAATTAGGTGCAGACGTTGCTTTGGCAAAACGTGCCGGCTTACTCCACGATATCGGTAAAGCGATTGACCACGAAGTAGAAGGCTCCCACGTAAACATCGGTGGGGACGTTGCCAAAAAGTATAAGGAAAATGACAAGGTGGTTCATGCCATCCTTGCCCACCACGGTGATATTGAACCTAAGACCATTGAGGCATGTCTGGTACAAGCGGCAGACGGTATTTCCGCCGCACGTCCCGGTGCACGTCGCGAGAACTTAGAATCTTACATCAAACGTCTGGAACAGTTAGAAGAAATTGCAAACTCCTTCAAGGGAGTAGAACGTTCCTTTGCAATCCAGGCAGGTCGTGAAGTTCGTATTATGGTAAAATCCGATAGTGTCAGCGATGATGAGACCATCTTGATGGCAAAAGACATCGTAAAACAGATTGAGGAGAATATGGAATATCCCGGACAGATTAAAGTCAATGTGATTCGGGAATTGCGTGCCATCGAATATGCCAAATAGTTTTCAAAGAAAGTCTGATTTTTCAGGCTTTCTTTTTTAATTCATTTTGCTTTTGCCGGTTCTATTTTACGGGCGATTCGTGAATCGCCCCCTCGATTGCTTCTATGTAGGAGACGTTCACGAACATCCCGCAACAAGGAATATCAAAAGCATACATTCTTTATCAAGTGTATAAATATCTGAAATCTATGCACCAAATTCCCATTTTGGAATATATTAAAATAGAGAATGTGCACAGCGTTTGAAGAGGGGTGTCGCCTATGGGAAGAAATAAAAAATGTTGCCAAAGCGGAACATTAGGAGTGATTCTGATCTCAGGTGGTATCGGCGTTATGCTGGCCTATCTTCTTCCCTATCAGTTTTTAATTTTCTTCTTTGGCGGTGCCCTGGTTCTTTGGGGGATTCGTCGTTTGTGCAAAAAATAGTTTTGATTTTAGAAAGGGGATTGTTATGCAAATTGTTGTTGTAAAGGCTCCGAAACTGTTACGGGGGTTACTTAGAACCATCTTTAAAATCAAAAAACCGGAAGATGTATCATTTTCGTAAAAATGGGAAAGCCTACTTTCAAACGAAAGTAGGTCTTCTTTTTTATTAACCGGAAACTTGAGAAAATTTTTAAAAAAGCCTTGACAAATCCTGCATCTCCTATTATAATATACTGGTTGGTAGTTTCTTGCAGATTCTACCAATTATCATATGCGAGCATGCTGGAATCGGCAGACAGGCACGTTTGAGGGGCGTGTGCTTATGGCGTGTGGGTTCAAGTCCCACTGCTCGCACCATTTTTATATTGCCTGATTGTGTAAGGGTAGCACAAATGACTCTGACTCATTTTGTTCGGGTTCGAATCCTGATCAGGCAGCCAAAAGAGACAAACACTTTTTATAACATAGTTATAATGATGTTTGTCTCTTTTTCTAT
>JAZPYU010000042.1:0-13143 GCA_045544295.1 Ructibacterium sp.
AGGTACTGCAGAGAACGATTTCGCAAAAAGCAAGAGACGGTGGGGTTTTCTCGATGAAAACCCCACCGTTTTTGATGCTATACTTTGGAATGGATAAACTCTTTCACCTACTATATTTTTATTCTTTTCTTTCGGTAGACCAACTTTTTTGACAGTCTGAAAGCACTCAAATGAGTGCTTTTATTTGTGATATTTTCCGCCTTGGTTGATTTGAAAAGCCCGATAAATTTGTTCTAATAAGATTACCCGCATCAACTGATGCGGGAAAGTCATTGGTGAAAAACTAAGTTTGAAATCGGCACGTTTTTTTACCGCGTCACTAAGCCCCATAGAACCACCAATGATAAAAACAAGATGACTATTTCCGGTGATTGCAAGATTTTGTAAGCGGATTGCCAAATCTTCGGACGAAAGAGATTTCCCTTCAATACAAAGAGCAATGACATAGGCGCTATCCGGGATTTTTTCTAAAATCCGTTGTCTTTCTTTTTCCAGAACCAAATCCTTTTCCCGGTCTGTGGGAGCGTCCGGAGTAGGTTCATCTTTTACCTCGCAAAGGGTTAGTTTGCAATAACGTTGCAATCGTTTTGCATATTCGGAGATTGCAGAGGTAAAATAATTTTCTTTGATTTTACCTACACAAATAATAGAAATGTTTTGCATAATAGCCTCCTAAATGGAAAAACTGCCGCCGGATATCCAGCGGCAGTGATCAACAAAATCACAGAGCAAAATAATAGCCAACACCACGTTTTGTCATAATGTGTTGCGGTTGAGAGGGATCGTCCTCAATCTTTTCGCGGACACGACGAACAGTAACGTCAACGGTACGAACATCACCATAGTATTCGTAATCCCAAACATATTCCAAAAGCGCCTTACGAGAATAAATCTTATTAGGTTGTGCAGATAAGAACTTAATCAATTCAAATTCCCGAACGGTAAGATCAATCAATTTTTCGTTTTTATAAAGTTCATAACGATTACAATCCAAGGTAAAGCAACCTACATTTACAATGTCAGAATTCTCAGTAGCGGGGGTTGCTTCTTGTTCCAGGCGACGCATATTTGCCTTAATTCTTGCCATCAATTCCCGAACGCTGAAAGGTTTGGTGATGTAGTCGTCTGCACCCAATTCAAGGCCTAAAACCTTATCAACCTCTTCTTCACGTGCGGTCAACATTAAAATCGGCACAGAAGAAGTTTCGCGGATTTTTTTGCAGACAGAAAAACCGTCTAATTTAGGAAGCATAACGTCTAACAAAATTAAATCAGGTTCAATCGCCCCTGCTTTAAGAACGGCTTCTTCACCGTCGTATGCTTCGTAGACAGTATAGCCTTCGTTTTGAAGATTTAACTTCAAAATATCAACAATGCTTTTTTCATCATCTACAACAAGAATTTTTTTACTCATTGTTCCACCTCCGGAATGTTATCGAGCGTATCATATAAGATTAATAAATTACATAATTTAAAGGATCTTGAAAAATACCATCTAATTTTATTTCAAAATGCAAATGAGGGCCGGTGCTGTTCCCGGTGCTGCCAACCAGTGCAATAATCTGCCCTTGACAAACTTGTGTACCCTGGGAAACCAATAATTCGCTACAATGTGCATAGGCTGTTTCAAATCCATTTCCATGGTCAATAATCAAATAATTACCATAACCATCCACCCACTCGGAAAGGAGAACATAGCCGCTATCTGCTGCAATGATATCACTACCTTGCTCGGCACCAATATCAATGCCGTTATGGTTCCGCCCCCAACGGTTTCCAAATGGTGAAGTCAAAACGCCAACAGCCGGCTCTGTGAAAGAAGGTTCTTTCAAATCAAAATCCGGCAGAGGAGCATATGTGCTTGCCGGCGGGATACTGTTTTTTTGTGATGGGCGTGGATGCAAATCTGCATTCAGGTTTGTCCGGTCGGGTGGACTTGGCAAAAAGAATGTAGATAAAAATGCCAGACATAAAAGAGCAAAGAACCTTATGGAAAATAAATTTAGTTTAGCCTTTTCTTTTTCTCTGTAATAAAGCAAGGGGTCATCTCCTACTTTGAAAATTTAACTGGTTATAAAGAACCATATTAAATTTTTATTACAGATATTACAATTTTAAACTACTGTAATAAAAAAATCAAGGGTTTTTCCTAAAAAAGTTTAAAAGAAATTAAATTTTTTGTGTTATTGTAGCAAAAAATCTGCTTTTTAGGGTTCATAATTTGTTTACACATCTTTCACAAAAAATTAACGCCAACTTTTTTCGGTTCTGCTATAATAAAAGTGCAACAAGAAATTGTTGCAAATACATAACTCCCTCCCTTGAAGACCCCTTCCCCGGGCGGTCTTCTTTTATTTGAAAAAAGTTTGACAAATTTTGAAAAATCACTTGCAAAGTCCTTTTGTTTGTGATACAATAAATAGCGATTGATTTTGAAACGATGAAAAAATGTGCGGATTGCTGCACACACTATAAGGAGGAAATTTTCAAAATGATGTTAACATTGACGATTGTTCACGTAGTAATTTCTTTGTTGCTGGTTTTAGCTGTTCTGATGCAACATGGTAAGCAGCAGGGTTTGTCTGGTGCAATTGCCGGCGGTGCTGAAACTTTCTTTGGAAAGAACAAGGGCAGAACCATTGATGCAGTCCTGAAAAAAGTCACAGCGGTTATAGCAATTTTGTTTATCGTATCTTCTTTGGCTTTGGCTGCAATTGCGGTAAATACTTATAATGCAGAAAATCCTGAAGCGGAACAAACCGAAATTCAGGCAAGTATGGATGAAGCAGGCAACTTGGTTGATGCAGAAGGCAACATTTTGCTGACTGCTGATGAAATTGCAGAACAACAGGCCGCAGCGGAAGCAACTCCTGCTGAATAATATGTTTTCTTTGGGCGGACGAGAGTTCGCCCATTTTTTAACTGTAAGAAAGAAGGGGAGAATAATGCAGGCAACCAAACTCTATCTTGTTATACCTTGTTATAATGAAGAGGATGTTTTAAAAGAAACCCTTACAAGAACAACCGATTTGCTCCAAACTATGATAAATAAAAAGATGATAGGAGAAGATAGCCGGATTCTCTGTGTTGATGATGGTAGTCGGGATGATACTTGGCAGATTATTTCTTCTGCGGTAGTGGAAAATGAAAAAATAGAGGGTTTGAAACTTGCCAGAAACGCTGGCCATCAAAATGCTTTGTTGGCAGGATTGATGGCGGTCAGAGGACATTGTGATTGTTGTATTTCCATTGATGCGGATTTGCAAGATGATATTATGGTGATTCCTGCTTTTATAGAAAAATACGATACAGGATGCGATGTGGTTTATGGTGTCCGTAATCGTAGAAAAAATGACACGTGGTTTAAGCGGATAACTGCAAAAGGTTTTTATCGGTTCTTAAAACTTTTAGGTGCTGATGTGGTAGAAAATCATGCAGATTATCGGTTGTTGAGCAGTCGGGCTTTGGATGCTTTGGCAGAATTTCCAGAGGTGAATTTATTCCTTCGGGGCATTGTTCGATTGGTTGGTTTTCGCAGTGATATGGTCTACTATGAAAGGGGAAAGCGCTTTGCCGGTCAAAGCAAATATCCTTTAAAAAAGATGCTTTCCTTTGCTTTTGACGGGGTGACATCTTTCAGTATCAAACCCATTCGGATGGTATGGTCATTGGGAATGTTTGCCTGTATCTTAGCCATCATAGCTGCAATCTATACTTTGGTAGCGAGATTTTCCGGTGTTAGTGTAAGTGGATGGTCATCTTTGATGATTTCTATCTGGTTTTTGGGCGGTGTCCAGTTGATTTCTGTAGGAATTATTGGTGAATACATCGGTAAAATCTATAAAGAAGTAAAACGTCGTCCAAGATATATTGTAGAGGAAAATACATTAGAAGAAAAATAAAAAACGAGGACGTGCATTGCAAGCGTCCTCATTTTTTATGGGAATGACTTATGAACTTAGTGGATTTCAACCTGTCTGATACTGTCAGACAAAGGGGTAACCTCTTCCATGGTGTAGATTTCAACGCTATTTAAGCGGGAAGACCAATTTTCTTCGTCAATGGGAGAGATGTCAGTCAAATTATTCAACTTTTGTTCTAAATCCTCAATAGCAACCCAAGTGACGTTTTCTAATAATTCTACCTCATTGCGAAGAGAGTTCAAATTCTCATCACTGTATACATTGGCCTGTTGCATGGGATTCACCTACATTTCTTTGTAACAATTTTGTAACATTATACCTTGTTTGTGAAAAAATGTCAAGTGGTTTCCCGGAATTTCATTATAAAGTTATGCAAAATCATTCCAAAGTTTTGAAAAATGTTGGAATGCAGAGGGTAAACTATAATTTTCTTTCTGCTCCTTTTGGGTAACCCAACAAAAAGATTCGTTTTGGTTGGTGCAGGATATGATATATGCGTTCATCTGCCATTCTATGTGAGTAAAAATGTGCTTGGCTTTTCCGGCGGGAAGGATCGAGGTATAGTCAATGTTTTGTTCTTTTAAATAATCCCGGATTTGATTTTCGGCACCCGATGGTAAATTGGGTAGTTGCCAAAGACCTTGTAAAAGCCCATTTGATGTACGTTTTTCCAATGCAATTTTATCTTGATAACGTAAAATTAAAACATCAAGTTTTTGAATTTTACGTTTCTTTTTTTTCGGTTTTACAGGAAGTTCATCGGTAATTTGTTGCAGATGGGCAACACAATGGTCACAAAGCGGACATACCTCGCACTTTGGTGTACCATTTGGTAGACAGACCACAGCACCCAATTCCATTAAACTTTGCGTAAAGTCTCCACAACGGTCTTTGGGATAAATAGATTCTAACGAGGTGGCAACCTCTTTTTTTAATGTTTGAGAGGAAATATCCCGATAGTCTCCTAAAAGACGTATAATAACACGTAAAACGTTGCCGTCTACGGCGGCCTTAGGCTTTCCAAAAGCAATGGAAGATATAGCGCCTGCCGTATAGTCTCCAATGCCGGGCAGAGAACGTAGCAAGTGATATTCCTTGGGAATTTCACCTTGAAATTCATTAACAATGATCTGAGCCGCTTTTTGAAGATTGTAAACACGTCGGTAATAGCCAAGACCTTCCCAAAGTTTTAAAAGAGTTTCTTCATCTGCACTTGCCAAAGCATATACGTCAGGCAGAGTTTCCATAAACCTTTGATAGTATTCTCTCACGGCCTCAACCCGGGTTTGTTGGAGCATAATTTCGGAGACCCACACATGGTAAGGGGTAGGGTCGCTTCGCCATGGCATACTGCGCTTTTCTTTGTCATACCAAGCAAGAAGATATTTGGGCAATAACGTTGACAGTTCCATAGCGAGGCCTCCTCTCATAGTTGAATTTCTTTCATGGCTTCTTTATAAATGGGATATCCGCCAATTTGGTTCAACAATTCTAAAAGAGCATTGGCGGAAATTTTAGGCGGAAGATTAAGAATTTTACAGAGCATTTTTCTACGCTCTGCGCTGTCCGGTTTTCCGGTAAGTCCATCGGTATAAAAATCTATTTTCGTAACAGGGGTTATTGTTGCATTGCCGTCTACGGAGGTTGTGGATGTTTTCAAAATTTCTTCTAAGAGTGATTCTTCCATACCCTCAACCCCTAAAAGTCCGTCTTTGCCGGGTTTGTCTTTTCGGCGTTCCTTACCGGCGATGGGGGGTATATAGGCGTTTTTTATCATACAATCTTTGCCAAGACAGGATTTCAGATAGTTTCTAATGCGAAAACCTGCACGGTCTGAATCGGTCAGGATAACGACCCCTTGTGTTTTTGCAAAGTTGCGAATACTGTTGATAAGTGTTTTGGACCTGTAAAGTTCAAAACCGTGGGTGCAGATGATAGGTGCACTGGTGATTTTTCTTAAACGTTCTTTGTCATATTTACCCTCAACGATAATTGCTTCTTTGATATGAATCATAACGATACCTCCCCAGGTCACTTTTTGTGACTTTTATATTATACGATGTAATTTTGGTGTTGTCAATCAGGCTTCCTGCATATATTTTGAAGTGAATGAGGTGGGAAGATGGGCAATCAAATTTTGAAAAATGCCTCTATTTTGGGGTTTTCCGGCGTGTGTGCAAAAAGTTTTGATTTTATCTTTCGGGCATTTTATTCCCGGAGTCTTGGGGCAGAGGGGATGGGTCTTTTATCTCTTGGATTTTCCATTCACGGCGTTATGTTGACGGTAGCAACTGCAGGGCTTGGTGTAGCGGTTTCTAAAATTGTATCGGGCTATATGCAAAAAGGTGACTTTGGTGCAGTAAAAAAGAGTATGCAACTTGCAATCTACGGCGTGACGGTTTTAAGTTTTTCTGTCATTTTTTTAACCTTTTTTTGTGCAGAAATTATGGCAGAAAATATCCTGGGGGATAGCCGGATTTCTACCGGTATCTGTTGCCTTGTCCCCAGTATTTTGTTTATGGGAGTTTCGTACTGCCTGAAAGGTTATTTTTATGCAACCAGAAAGGTCTTAGTGCCTGCGTTATCTGAATTTTTGGAACAGGCTGTAAAGGGTATTACCATTACTTTCTTTTTGCAATGGCTTTTGCCCAAAGGAATCGGATATGGTTGCACAGCAATATTTTTAGGAATTACCATTGGTGAGTTTTCCTCCTGCTTATATCTTTTGCTTTTTTATTTAAAAGAGAGAAAGTGCTTAGTGGGTGAGACAAAGGAACAACAGATTGGCATGGAGATATTTAAAATTTCTTTTCCGTCTATGCTGACATCTTTGACGGGCTCAATTTTGCGAATGCAGGAGGAGGTTTGGATTATCGCTGCCTTAAAACGGTTTGGTATGAATCATGGCGAAGCCGTCGGCCAGTTAGGTCTTTTGCATGGTATGGTAATGCCGGTATTGGTTTTGCCATTAACGTTGTTGGGCTCTGTTACCACATTATTGGTGCCGGAAATTTCCAGAGCCACAGCCATGGGAAATCGTAACCGCTTACAAAAAATGATTAGGAAAGTATATGGGGTTGGTTTTGTTGCCGAAATATTGGTGCTGATTATTTTTCAAACTTTTCCGATGGAGATAGCGCAAATGGTATACCGGGAAAGCAGAATTGTCCCAATGATTCGGGTTATTTCCCTGATTTGTCCTTTGATGTTTGTGGATTCTTTGTCCTGCGCGGTTTTAAATGGAATGGGAAAGCAATTTTCTATGTTATGTTATAGTCTGATTGATAATATACTTCGGCTTATTGGAATTTGGCTTTTTGTGTCGGAATTTGGCATCAAAGGTATGGAGGGTGTTGTGATTTTCAGCAATGTGTTTACCGGTTTCCTGACATTTAACAAGGTTTTAAAGACAGCCCAAATATTGGGGAATAATGCAAAACGCTGCAAGAAGAAACACAAAGTTGGAAAAGAATTTTTTCAATCAACCGTTTGATTTTGTGCAGAATGACAATTTTCGAAAAAATATTATAAAGAAGAAGAAAATTTCTTGCAATTTAGAAGTCTTTATAATAAAATAAAAAAGTATTCTTTAAATTGCGGAGGTGTTTTTTGTGGTACAACAGGATATTTTTGATGCAGATACCCTGCATGAGGAATGTGGCGTTTTTGGTATTTTTGATAATGGGGATAATTTAGATGTTTCCAGGTTAACCTATTATGGATTATATGCACTTCAACATCGTGGACAGGAAAGTTGTGGTATTGCTGTGAATAACAGAGATGCCTCTGACACCATTCAGATTTTGCAATATAAGGACCAAGGTTTGGTGAATGAAGTCTTTAACGAATTGGTGCTGAAAGAATTGGTTGGTTTTTGTTCTATCGGACACGTTCGTTACGGAACCGCAGGCGGCAGCAGTAGATTAAATGCACAACCGTTGGTTTCCAGATACCAAAAAGGTTCCTTTGCTCTTGCCAATAACGGGAGTTTGGTAAACGCCAAACAGATCCGTGAGGAACTGAAACAACAAGGTGCGATGTTCCAGACTAACAATGATAGCGAAGTTATCGCACATTTGATGGCAAAAGAGAGAATTCATACGGATTCTACTGCAGAGGCGATGATACGGATCATGAAGAAAATCAGCGGTTCGTATTCCTTGTTGATTATGACGCCTCATAGATTACTTGCGGTTCGTGACCCACAAGGTTTTCATCCATTGTGTATCGGTAAAATACAAAATTCCTGGGTTGTGGCATCGGAAAGTTGTGCTCTTGATGCAATTAATGCAGAGTTTGTCCGGGATGTAGAACCGGGAGAGATTATCGTCATTGATAAAGACGGTTTGCATTCTTATAAAGATATGTGCGGTCAAAAGTCTGCAATGTGTGTGTTTGAATACATCTATACCGCTCGTCCTGATAGCATCATTGAGGGCGAAAGTGTGCACAGAGCAAGGTTGAATGCAGGTAAATTCTTAGCAAAAGAAAGTGCTGTGGATGCGGATATTGTCATTGGTGTACCGGATTCCGGCTTAGATGCCGCTTTGGGTTATTCTTATGAATCCGGAATTCCCTACGGCGTTGGATTTATCAAGAATCGTTATGTTGGCAGAACGTTTATTTTGCCTACGCAAAAAGAGAGAGAAGCGGCACTCAGAATTAAATTAAACGCTATGCGTGAAATGATTGCCGGTAAGCGGGTTATTATGGTGGATGACTCTATCGTAAGAGGTACTACCTGCCGGCGAATTGTGAATTTACTCAGGGAAGCAGGCGCTACTGAAGTTCACGTTAGAATTTCTTCACCGCCGTTTTTAAACCCTTGTTATTTTGGAACGGATATTGACAGTCGGGACAAGTTGATTGCTTGTCAGTTGACCGTAGAAGAAACCCGAGAGAAAATCGGTGCAGACTCTTTGGCTTATCTTTCTGTTTCTGCTATGCAGAAGTTAGCGCCAAATTGTAAATTAAATTGTTGTGATGCATGTTTTACCGGAAACTATCCCATTTATGTACCGGAAGAAAATCAGGAGGAGGAAAACTTATGAGTACCAATGTAAGACCAGAAGAAATGAAACGTATCAGCACCCCGGAACTGGCTCAAATTTTTATTGAGGAACAGGTAAAAGAAATTCGCGAACAAGTCGGCGATAAAAAAGTGCTTTTGGCGCTGTCCGGCGGTGTAGATTCATCTGTAGTTGCTGCATTGCTGATTAAAGCCATCGGTAGGCAACTGGTATGTGTGCATGTAAACCATGGTTTGATGCGGAAAGGTGAAAGCGAACAGGTTATCGAGGTTTTCAAGAACGGACTTGATGCAAACTTGATTTACATCGATGCAACCGATCGGTTCCTTGATCTTTTGGACGGCGTTAGTGACCCTGAAACAAAACGTAAAATCATTGGTGGCGAATTCATCAAAGTGTTTGATGAAGAAGCCGCAAAACTTGATGATATTTCTTTCCTTGCCCAAGGTACTATCTACCCTGATATCTTAGAAAGTGATGGTGTAAAGGCGCACCATAACGTAGGTGGTTTGCCGGAAGATATGGCAATGGAACTTGTAGAACCGGTAAAACTTCTTTATAAAGATGAGGTTCGTGTTGTTGGTAAGGCGCTTGGTCTTCCTGCAGAAATGGTTGACCGTCAACCGTTCCCCGGCCCCGGTCTGGGCGTTCGTTGTCTTGGTGCAATTACCCGTGACCGTTTAGAAGCCCTCCGTGAAGCAGATGCTATTTTGCGGGACGAATTTGACAAATGCGGTCTTGCTAAAACTGTTTGGCAGTACTTTATTGCTGTGCCGGACTTTAAGAGCGTTGGCGTAAGAGATGATAAGAGATATGAAGGTTGGCCGGCAATCATCCGCGCGGTGAATACCACCGATGCAATGTCTGCTACCATTGAGGAAATCCCTTATGAAGTTCTCCATAAAATTACCCACCGTATCACCAAAGAGGTAGAAGGTATCAACCGTGTCCTCTTGGATTTAACTCCTAAGCCCATCGGCACCATCGAATGGGAGTAAAAATTTTTTATCATATTGATTTATTTTGCAGACAGTTGTTTAGACTGTCTGCATTTTCTATATTATTCATATTATATAATATTTCATGAAAATATTGTATTCAAACATATTCGTGTCACAACACAAATGTTAAATAATAATGTTGACATTATTCCATTTGTGGTATATAATCAAATAAATGAGGTGTTGAAATGGATATACTAACAATTAAAGAAGCAAGTTTAATGTGGGGGATTTCTGTAAGAAGAATTACTGTTTTGTGTAATGAGGGCAGAATAGTTGGAGCAAAGAAAATTGCAGGTGCTTGGCTTCTGCCGAAAGATGCAGAGAAACCCGCTGATGCAAGAATTAAATCAGGAAAATACACAGATTGGAGAAATAAAACTGATATGGCATCTAAAGATTTTGAAAGTAATTTAAAAAATCTAAAAGGAACATTTGCTGTTGAAAGTATGACCATTAGTGAGGAAAGCATTAAAAACCTCAAAAGAATTGATAGCGGCAAAGTAAGTTATACAGATGTAATTGAGGAATTGAAACTTAAATATATGCAAAGGGTGTAACTATGTTTTCAAAATATGATGTTTATACGACCACGCAATCAATCTATTGCTATCCTAATAGTAATGTTTTGAAGAATAAATTAAATATAAGAGAAAATGAACTTCTTAAAACTGCTGAAGAAGAAATTACTTTGATTAAGCAAATGGAACTTTTGAAAAATCCGATTAAGGGTAATTTTTCAAAAGCGCATCTTATGAATATACACAAGTTTATTTTTGAAGATATTTATTCCTTTGCCGGTAAAATCAGACGAGAGCAAATCAGCAAAGCAGACACATTGTTTTATCCACCAAACTTGATCGATAGAGAACTTGATAAGGTGTTTGCTAAAATAAAAGAGAAAAATATGCTCAAAGAAACGGACAAAGAAAAGGTTTTTGATAATTTAGCATATGTAATGGTAGAACTCAACATTGTACATCCGTTCAGAGAAGGTAATGGCCGTTCGATCCGTGAGTTTATCCGCCTTATGGCAAAGCGTATGGGTTATGACTTGAATTGGGGAAATGCAGATAAAGAGGAACTCTTAGATGCATCAATAATGTCTGTTGATAACTATAAGGTATTGATAAAAGTACTTGAAGATTGTTCAAAATAAAAGTGATGTATGGCAACATTTTGGCAACAAAATATTGAAAAGCCAATGGAATTATGGTAATGTGTAGAATATAACCACTACGAAACACGGTTTATTAACTAATTCAGTTGAGGTTACAAAAATATGAGCGAGTGGGAATAAAAACGAAACGCAGACAACCGAAGTTGTCTGTGTTTTCTCTTCTTAAAGGGTAGAATGCCCGCAGTTTTTATAGTGAGAGTATTGACAGAAAGGGAAATTTATGATAATCTAAATGTGTAGTTATATCAAGGGAAAAAGTGGATTGTAAGCAAAGATAATCTTGCTTTTGGGGACTTATCTGCAAAGCGGCAGATAAAGTCTTTCTTTTTACTTAGGAGGAAAAACGATGGAAATATGGGAGTTATTTTTAATTGCAGTTGGACTGTCTATGGATGCCTTTGCGGTTGCAGTTTGTAAAGGATTATCTGTATGTAAAGTTCGGCTGAAAGAACAGGTAATCGTTGGTTTATATTTTGGCGGTTTTCAGGCGTTAATGCCTGCCATTGGTTATTTGCTTGGAGTACAGTTTAAGAATTTGATTCAAAGTTATGACCATTGGATTGCTTTTGTATTACTTGCTATTATTGGTATCAATATGATAAGAGAAGCCAAAGGAGAAGAAGATGCGATGGATGGTTCTTTTGGGTTTAAAGCAATGTTTCCTCTTGCAGTGGCTACCAGTATTGATGCCTTGGCGATAGGTGTTACTTTTGCCTTTTTAAAAGTGCAGATTGTTCCTGCGGTTAGTTTTATCGGTGTAGTGACATTTATCTTGTCTGTGGTTGGTTTAATGGTCGGTAATGCCTTTGGTTGTAAATACAAGGCAAAGGCAGAAATTTTTGGCGGTGTTGTGTTAATTTTGATTGGACTTAAAATTTTGCTTGAACATATAGGTGTTTTATAGTATAAGATGATTTTTACCTGTATCAATAACATATACTTTTATCGGACAGAAAAGGTGGAGGTGATTTCTGATGCTTTGTTGCAAATGCCATGAAAATTTAGCGGTGGTTTATGTGACCCGAATTGACGAAACAGGCAAAAGTGTAAATGAAGGTTATTGTTTAACTTGTGCCAAGGAAATGAACCTTGGTCCTGTGAACGAAATGATACAAAATATGGGAATCAATGCAGAGGAAATGGATGGATTGAATAAAGAAATGTCCGCTATGATGGAAGAAATGGGGGACGGCGGTTTCCCCGGATTTCCTATGCCTGAAGGTTTGGGCGAGGATGATGATCCGGAAAATATGAGCCGGAGTATGCAAAAAAATCCTTTTGAAATGATGAGTCGGTTATTTGGCTCCGGAAATTCTCAGGAGAAGACAGAAGATAGCAAAGAAAAAGGCGGAAAAGAAAAATCCGCCAAAGAGAAAAAGGTAAAGAAAAAGAATCTGGATTTGTATGCAGTAAACCTAACCGAAAAGGCGCGCAACGGGTTGGTTGACCGTGTTATTGGCAGAGATGCAGAAATGGAGCGTACGGCACAGATTTTGAACCGTCGTACCAAAAATAACCCCTGCTTGATTGGTGAACCGGGTGTTGGTAAGACTGCTATTGCGGAAGGTTTGGCTCTTAAAATTGTAAACGGTGACGTACCGGCAAAACTTTTGAAGTATGAAATTTATCTTTTGGATATGACGGCAGTAGTAGCGGGGACACAATTCAGAGGACAGTTTGAGTCCGGGCTTAGAAACATTATTGAAGAAGTCATAAAACTGGGTAATGTTATTTTGGTGATTGATGAAATTCATACTATCGCTTCTGCCGGAGATGCAGAAGGCGGTATGAATGCGGGAAATATTTTAAAACCAGCACTTTCCAGGGGAGAAATTCAGGTAATTGGTGCAACTACGATTGAAGAATATCGTAAGCATATTGAAAAAGATGCTGCCTTGGAACGAAGGTTTCAGCCGATTACCGTGGAGGAACCGGGAGCGGAACTTTGCAGACAGATTCTGGAAGGGCTGAAAGGAAAGTATGAATCACATCATCATGTTAGAATAGAA
>JAZPYU010000043.1:0-2924 GCA_045544295.1 Ructibacterium sp.
GCATTGAAAATCCGTCCTATGCGCAAATTGAGGTGGTGTATTCTTCAGAAGGTGCTAAAATTAAGAAATTAAAAATGGGCAAAGATGGAATTGAAAGCGATGCCCTAAAAGCGGAAAAGGTGGATGTATTACACGTGACTCCCTTTGGTAGTTACCCAACAGGAGCAACTGCAACGGCGACAAAACGTTGGGAATATTTAGCGTGGGCAAAAAAAGGATGTTATTTGGTAGAAGACGATTTTAACAGCGAGTTTTTTATGCCAGGACAACCAATTGAAACCTTATATGCTATGGATCAGCAAGAACGGGTGTTGTATATCAATACTTTTTCTAAAAGTCTTTCTTCGTCTATGAGGATGGGGTATATGATTTTACCCAAACACTTGATAGAAGAATATGACAAAAAAATGGGACAGTTTTCTTGTTCGGTCCCTGTACTTGACCAATACGTTTTGGCAGAATTTATTTCCAGCGGAAACTTTGAAAGGCATTTAAATCGTATGAGAAGAAAAATGAAAAATGAAAGCGCATCCACTTTGTGATGCGCTTTCGCTATATTAGTTATTTAAATATTGATAAACACCATAAATCATTTTTGCGGCTTCTGCACGGGTTGCAGTACCACGGGGGTTGAAACTTCCGTCTTCGTAGCCATTAATGATTCCAAGTCCCACTAATTCAGCAATGGCATCTTTGGCGTACGATGCTATGTTTTCATTGTCGGTGAAGTTTAAAGTTGCTTTGCGGTTTTGGTTGCCCAAAGCACGATAAAGGATGGTTGCCATATCTTGGCGCATAATGGATTCGCCGATACCAAAATATTCATCGGATTGACCTTGGATATAACCGGCTTGAAGTGCCGCATTGATGTATGGAGCATACCATGCGGTAGAGTCAACATCGACAAAATTGGTGTCCGCATTTGCAACTGAGATATTGAAAAGTTGGGTAACCATTTTTGCAAATTGTTCTCTGGTAACAGATGCCGCGGGCCAGAATTCACCTTCTGCCATACCATTGATGATACCAGCATAATATAATGCTTCAATGGATTCTTGCGCCCATTTATGGCTCTTAATATCATAAAAAAGTTTACTTTCCGTGCTGTCAACCTGAGAAGAGGATGGGGCACTGCCGGCGCTGGGGAAAATGGTTCCGCCAGTAGTGGGTTCTGATGGGGTTATAATACCGGAATTATCGGTTGCAGGCTTTGAAACGTCAATGCCAAGACCACCGGAACTCTCGGTATTGGTAGCATTTCCTAAACCAGATGTGTTTGGAACTGTACGGGATGTACAGGTGTGTGTGGAAGAACCAATATAAACTTTAGCGCCGTTAATGGTATAATAAGCGGTTGCGGTATAGGTTTCCCCTTTTGTATATTTACTGGAAGTTGCTGTGATAGATATTTTGTGTTTTTTTTCGTTTGGAGGAAAAACACTTTCCTCTGCATCGATTTCATTACCCTCTGCATCGGTAACGATGACGGAAATAGTAGCGGTAGTGTTGTTGCTTAGAGTTTGCTTTCTATTAAATGTTATTTCGTAGGAAAAATTCAAAGCAATTTCTTCTAAAGACATCGTAGGAATATCAGTTAAACCACCTTGGATTGCATCAATGGTTGATTGGATATCTGACAAAGATGTCAAAAGACCTTGTTGCAGTGAAGGTCGGCTTGACAGGTCTGTTGTAACCTTATTTATCAAATCTGAGATTTGGGATTCTAAATTAACAAGATAGTCTTCATAATATTGATGAGAACTTAGTGTTTGAATTAAAGATAGTTGTGTTTTACAAGCATTTTCTTTGGTTTCGTGCATCCGGTCAGGGTTGCTTTCTGCGGCAGAAATTGCTGTGGTTATCAAAGTGTCTGCAACCGAAACGGTGGAAGAAATTGCACTGATTTCAGCATAGGCAGTGGAGTCAACGGGAAGACCATCAACGGAAATAGTTTTTTTTGCTTGGTAAACTTCGGAAATAAACTGATAAGAAAGTGCATTTTCTGCAGAAATACTTTGAAGCGCTTGTGCAATTTGAATCAAACCTGTATGGTTTTTCATAATTGTTAAAATTGGTGGTAAAGCACTTAAAGCATCTTTACTTTTTCCATAAAAAATCATTACATCTTCCATATCGCTCTTTTGCTGATCGGTTAAAGCGTCATATGCATTTTGAACCGCAGTAACGCTTTGGCTGAGTGCAGCAATGTCGGTCAAAGCACCGTTTCCTTGATAAAAGGAGATGGTTTTAGGATCCGGTAAAGCAATAATGGAATCGTAAACCGATTGTGTTGATTCATCAAGTTCTGGAATAATGGGACCTGCTTCTATGGTGAGTATTGGAGAAAACGGTGTTGCTTCTGTCTCATTTTCTTTTATAATCGAAAAATCAGTAATAGAAAGGTTTTCGGCAGACGGCGCGGTGGGGGAGGTTAGAACCAAGGTGCAAAGTTGTGTTTTTTCCGGAATCCCAGTTGCTGTTGTGTAGTTTAATTGATAGGTTGCGTAATTCTCGCCACGGAGAATATTTTTTGTTGCACCAGACAAAACATTTTCGGAAAAAGCAGCGGTATCTATATGGCTTTCTGTCATGGTTACAGTAAATTTTAATTCTGAAAAAGCCGGGATGGTTTCCATAGGAGTAAAATGAATGGTGTACTGATTATTGTCGCCGGCAAAATAATTTGAATTGATATTTATTGGGTTTGTGACAGGAGTAGTTTCATCAATAGGAAGCGGGGAATCAGAAGTGGGGGTTCCCTCGGTAGAAAAAGCAGTAAGAGGAGAAAGAATGCCACCTAACAATGTTAGCGCTAAAAATATTGCACCCAGTCTCATAATGTGTTTTTTGTTCATATTGAACCTCCTTAATACTTATTATGTTTCTTTTAGACACCTTCTAACATCTTATAAATCATTATACCA
>JAZPYU010000044.1:0-15466 GCA_045544295.1 Ructibacterium sp.
ATAAAAATCTATAACTGGAGAGCGGTTCTAAGTTTTTATAGAATTTTGCAAAATAAAAACTTTGTCAAAAAAAGAGAAAGACGCCGCTTTCCTTAGGAGAAGCGGTACTTTTTAAGAAAGAAGCGATAACAATGAAGATTGGTTATGATTTTCAAAATTCTAAATTATTAGAAACGGCATTGACGCATATCTCCCTTGCCAACGACCGTGGCATCGAAAGCAACCAACGTTTGGAATTTTTAGGGGATAGTGTTCTTTCTATGATTGTTGCAGAATATATCTATCGGGAATTCAAAGATATGGACGAGGGGCGGCTTACTGAGATTCGTGCTGCGGCAGTTTGTGAAAAGTCTTTGGCAGCAGCGGCGCGGAAGATAGATTTGGGTAGAGATATTCGTTTTGGTAAATCAGAGGCTGTTTGTGGTGGTAAAGATAAAGATTCCATCCTTTGTGATACCTTTGAGGCAGTTTTGGGTGCCATGTATTTAGATGGCGGTTTGGAGTCCTGTAAAAAATGGGTGTTGGAGAATTTGCAGGATATCATCATATACTCTGCCAATCAGGATTTTACCAACTACAAATCAGAATTGCAAAACTATTTTCAAAAAAGGGATAAAGGCAGAGAAGTGGTTACCTATCATCTGCTGAAACGGAGTGGACCTGACCATGCCCCGGAATTCACCGTAGAAGCAAGATATCAAGGTAAGACCATTGGTCACGGTGTTGGCAATAGCCGGAAAGAGGCAGAACAGCAGGCGGCCAAAGAGGCGTTTCAAAAACTATGAGACATTATAATATTCCCCTTTTTATCCCCCATGAGGGTTGCCCCCACGATTGTACTTTTTGTAATCAGAAAAAAATAACCGGCATAACATCTTCTTTAAAGCCTAGGCAGGTAAAAGAAGAAATCAAAGAATACCTATCCTATTTTCCGGATGGCAAAAAAACGGTGGAAGTGGCTTTCTTTGGCGGAAGTTTTACTGGACTTCCCCTTTCATTGCAAGAGGAATTTTATCAAGCCACCACGGAATTTTCTAAGGAAATCGCCGGAATTCGGCTATCCACCCGTCCGGATTATATCAATCCGGAAGTTTTGTGCCTTGCCAAAGAATATGGGGTGACTATGATAGAACTGGGCGCCCAAAGTGCCTTTGATGATGTGCTTAAGAAAAACCAAAGAGGTCATATGTTCTTAAATACCATTTCTGCGGTGAAACAAATCCGGGAGGCGGGTATCGGTGTAGGTCTGCAAATGATGACAGGAATGTTTGGTTCTACAAAGGAACAAGACCTTCAAACGGCTATGGCTCTTAGAGATTTAAAACCGGATTGTATTCGCATCTACCCCACTTTGGTATTACGAGATACCGCCTTGCAAAAGTTGTATGAGAACGGGGAATATTGCCCGCAAACCATAGAGGAAGCCGTAGAAAGCGCAAAGGAAATCCTTTTATTGTTTCAGGAGAAGGAAATACCGGTCATCCGTCTGGGACTTCATGCCGGTGAAGATTTGCAATCTTCCGGCACCATTGTCGCAGGGCCTTTCCATCCGGCGTTTGGTGAGTTGGTGGAAAGCCGGATTTGGCGGGATAAATTGGAGAAAGAAATCAAAAAAGGGATGACTTCTGTGACGGTTTCTTCCAAAGAAGTTTCCAAAGCGGTGGGACATAAGCGGGAAAACCTTTTGTATTTTCAAGAAAAGTATGGGATTTCTTTGCAGGTGAGAACCAAGGAGGAAGTATGAAAAAGAATGTGCGGGAACTGATTTTTTCTGCGATTTTTGCGGCGCTTCTTTCTCTGTCGGCTTACCTGAAAATTCCACTTCCCTCGGTACCTGTCACAACCCAGACGTTTTTTGTTATGTTGGCAGGACTTCTGCTTGGGAAAAAGGCAGGAGCAATGGCTTGCGGAATTTATCTTCTTTTAGGTCTCTTCGGGTTACCTGTTTTTTCCCGTGGCGGTGGTATCGGTTATCTGTTACAGCCCACCTTTGGTTATCTTTTGGGGTTTCTTTTTGCGGCATTTATCATTGGTGTAATGACAGAAAAGAAAAAAACCATCCCCCGCTTTTTTCTGGCGTGCGGGGTGGGTCTTTTGTTGATTTACGGGCTGGGAACCTTATACTATTCTTTTATTGCTGATTTATATTTAAAAACAACCATAGAAGTAAAAGCCTTACTGACAACCTGCATTTTTACCACCTTGCCGGTGGATGTTTTGTGGGTGTTCTTGGCAGTATTTTTAAGTAAACGTTTAGAAAAAAGCATAAAATAGAGGGATAGGAAAAAAGAACCAGAATGAGGAAACTGAGCCAAAGAAAGGCGGTAAGCCTTGCTTTGGGATACCCGAAGGCGTACAAGGGTACGCCGAGAGGCGAACTTTGCTTATAGCAAAAAGGTAAAAATAAAAGGAAAAAGGTCTCTTTTTAAAGACCTTTTTTTCTTATCTATAATAAATATTTTTTTGTTTTTGTTTCACCTTTTTGCGGTCTGGACTTTTTTTACATCCATCTATGCATGGAAACTAATATTAAATTCCTGCTTCCCAAGACTGATTTTGTCAGAAGGATGAAGTTCTGTCTTTTCGGAAATGCGCTCACCGTTGACATATGTACCATTGGTGGAGTTTTCATCACGGATAAAGACTTTTTCCTCTTCGGTAAGAATGGTACAATGGAGTCCGGACACGGTGGTATCATTTAATACCAAATCATTCTCTGGCTTTCTGCCGATGGTGTTTTCACCGCTTAGGGGAATGATCATAAAGTCGTTGGTTTCCCGATTGGTTAAAATCAGTTTGGGATAAATCTTTTCTTCTTCCGGTTCTTCCTCAATAATTTCTTCTTCCGGAACTTCTTCCGGAATATCTTCCGGTTCGCTTTCTTGGTCTGTTTCTTCCGGAATTTCTTCTTCAAAGACTTCTTCCTCGGTGGGTTCATCCACATCTTCTTCCGGATATTCTTCGATTTCAGAAAGTTCGCTTTCGTCTACGCTATCATTGTTTGTCTCCCACTCCGGATTATCCAGAAAGTGTGGTGTTGCCACAGGTTCTTCGGCTTTCTGTTTTTTGCCGGCAGGTTTGAAAAAGGCAATGCAAATCAACAAAATGCCAAGAACGACCAGGGCTAAACCAAGCAGAAAAATGGAATCCAAAATAGAGAGCCCACCGCCCAACAGGTTTAAAGTAATTGGTGCGGCAAATACGGAGATCCCTAAAATCGGGAAGACAGATAAGAAAGACAACAGTAATTTTTTCATAATATCCTAACCTTTCTGCCTGAGAAGTCCACAGGCACAGAGTATGAACTAAATTCTAACGGTGATAGCGCTGTAATCGTCCAACACCTTGGTGTACTTTTTGGAAGCGCGATTTTTTTCGACAATTTTTTGCATCCGGCAGAGCCAGTCTTTGGCATTTTTGGAACGTTTTAATGTTTTTTCAATCTGCCTTTCGTGGATGTTTTCCCAAAAACCGTCGGAACAAAGAAGAAAACTGTCATTTTTCCGTACCACAAAGGGTTGGGAAAAAGAAGGTTTAAAATTCTGGTCAAGGCCAATCAGATGTCGTAAATGGTTCCGTAGTCGGTCAGTACGAATCTTAGGATAGCGGATTTCTCCGGCTTCGTAGCGGGAATATGCAGCGCTGTGGTCCGGTGTAATTTCATAAAGAAGTTTATCCTGTAAATGATAAATTCGGCAGTCACCAATATGTGCCCAGACGGCAAGTTCTCCATCGGTCAGTAAGATTGCCATCGCCGTACCGCCGGGAGATAAATCTTCTTGCTGGAAACTGGAAACCTCTTCCTGAATATGGTCAAAAATTTTAGGTAGGGTAGAGGTGGTAATGTCAGCCTGTTCTTTAAAATCTGCCAATAGCGTAGTAATTGCCAAAGAAGAAGTTCCACCATTTTCTTTTCCGTCCGCTATGGCAAAACAAGCACAATGAATTTCTTCAGTAATCCCGATAAAATCGTGATTTTCCTGCTTTTCACCGCAGACAGAAACAGATTCAAAATTAAGCATAACTTCACCTCGCATCGCACTACATGAAGTCATTATAACCTATCAGGAATAAAAAGTCAAATACAATATCCTATTTGAAAGGTAGTAGTGAGCCCATTAAAATATCATATTCAAATAGGTATCGGTTTTAGAAAAGATATGGGGGAAATCCCCGGAAAAACCAAAGAACAGTTGGGTCAGATACTTGATGTTAATTTCGCTGTCATAGGTGGTACATTCTTCTGCCTTGCCATTTTCAAGACAAAGGGTAAGGTTGTTTTTTGGAATGTTTTCATCCACAATTTTGATGCGCCAACAACCCGTGAAATCAGTAACCCAATGAGAGAGCAGGGCTTTGATATCCAAAATTCTTGCCATAGCAAAAGGCTTTTCTTCTTCCCGGAAGGGAATGTCACAGTTTCCTAAGACTTCGTGAAGTTCAAACCCCTCTTTGGGATGGGAACTGATTAAGGCATAGCCGTCATCATTGCCATCGGTCTGGTGAACCCCAATCTTTCCATCAGAGATGATGAGCAAATCTTCTAAAATTTTCTGCCAGTCTTGCTTCGTTCGCAGAGCATAACCTGTTTTACCGGTCATAGATTGGCGATAGATACTATCAAGACGCTGTATGAGTGATGGCGATAAATCTTCTTTGGTATAAAACTTCTGCTTGGGCAGACGATTGGCATACCGGAAGACTTTGTTATAGCATTGCTTATAGCCAAACTTCTCATAAAAAGGATAGTTAAAAGGTACCAGCAAACTAATCGGTTCCTCTCGTTTTTCCATTTCCAAAAATCCAAAGGAGAACATCTCCCGCACCAAACCCTTGTGCCGATGCTGTGGCAGGGTGGCTACCCCGGAAACATAATTGATGGGGTAGGTGTGATTTCTCAACGCGATTTGGTGGGGTATCAGTTGCATACAAGATGCAGGGGCACCGTCTACCTCGGCAATCAATGTATTTTCATAGGAAAAGTTCCTGTCAAAATTCCAGTCAATAAATTCTTTGGGATCGTGGAAACAGGTATCCCAGATTTCTTTTAAGAAAGGAAGGTCTTTTTCTTCTGCATAGCGTACCATAGGATATCAACCCTCCTTGTCATCTTTAAAAATTTGCTCCATCATCCTTTGTATTTGATAAGAACGTACTTTGGTTTTTTCTCTGTCTATGATGATGTTGACCACGTCTCCCTCTTTTACGCCAGGAAGAAGAGAAAGGGGGACGTCTGCAAAACTTCCGCTAGGGAGTTCTGCTACGGCAAAATTTTCTTCTATGCGGTCAATGATAATTTCCATAATAATCTCCTATCTTTGGGTTTTAACGTTCAGGGTAGTTCCGTCGGTTGTGATGGTGATGGTCCCATTCAGGTCGGTGCGATAAAAGGTAACGCCCAGCCTTGAAAGCGTATCTAAGGTTTCCTGATGGGGATGCCCGTAGGAATTTCCTGCCCCGCAGGAAATCACGGCAATTTCGGGGTTTACGACAGATACAAAGGCAGAACAGGAGGAAGTAGAAGAGCCATGATGCCCTACTTTTAAAACTTCTGCATCCAAAGGAGAACCGCCGATTAGCATCAGTTCTTCCATAGGTTGTTCCGCATCACCGGTAAAGAGAAAATCAATCTCTCCCATGGAAAGCCGAAGTACCGCAGAGGCGTTATTTAAATCGGTGGTACTATGAGCCGGACTTAAAAATTGAATGGTAACGCCGGGAATGTCGCTAATCGAAACGCCGGCTTTTGCCCCAATCACCGGAATGTTTTTTCTAAGAATGGTTTCTAAGAGTGATTCATAGGTTTTGGTGTTGGAAGAAACTTCCGGCATATAGATTGTGCCCACGGAACATCGATTCAATACCGCTGTCATAGAACCAATATGATCGGCGTGGGGATGGGTAGCAACCACATAATCCAAATGGGTTACCCCCTGCTTTTCTAAAAGAGAAAGGATAACGTCTTCTGCCTTTGCGGTTCCTACATCAATCAGCATATGCTTTTTTCCGGGAAGTTCTAAAAGGCAGGCATCGCCTTGTCCTACATCCATAAAAAAAGCCGTCAATTCTTCTTTGACGGCAGGGGTGTTTGCAGATTTTTTAGGAAAAGCCCGGCAGAGAACCGCAACAACTTCTGCACGGATGATAGAATCCTGACCCCGGAAAGTACCTTCTGTGTCGCCGGTGATATAACCTTTGTCTACCGCAGCGGCAATGTAAATCCGGTTATGGGTAGAGATGGTATCCACATCGGAAAAACGCTCCGCCAGATAAGCGGTGGGGTCAGTATATTTGGATAAATCAATGTTCAAAGCCTTAATTAGTGCAACGGTAACAACTTCCCGAGTTGCATCATTTTCCGGTTTAAAGGTCAGAACGCCATCCCGGTCGGTAAAGCCGGAAATAAAATCGTGGGAGGCACAAATATAAGGGAAATACCATTCCCAGTTAGGAACATCGGTATAGGCAGAGGAAATACTGGTGCTCACCGGTGTTTCGGTGACACCAACCAACATTTTGGCATATTCCGCACGTTTGACCGTGTCCCGGGGACCAAAAGTACCATCGCCGTAGCCGCTTAAAATACCCCGCCCTACCAAATCATAAACATAGGGGGCTTCCCAAGCATCGTTGGGAACGTCGGTAAAAGTTGTTGTAGCCGCAAATCCGGAGACGGTGCTCAGGATTAGTAAAACCGCTAAAAGCAATGCTGACAGTTTCTTTTGCATAAAAATCCCTCCTTGAGATTTTTTCAAACCACCGCTATTATAACGAGAAATTAAATTTTTGTCAAGTTTCGGTAACTTATCGGTATAAATGCTTGACCAAAGATGATAGGTGTGATAGAATACCGGCAGAAATGTAATCAAGGTGATCGTAACAACTTTAAAAGGACTTACCATATGACCTCGCTTCATCATCCGGGAAGTTGCAGAGTATTACTCTTTGCCGGTTTTGGACTTGTATAAAATTCCGGAATTCAACTGTTAAAGGGATTTTTAGAAAATATGTAAGGAGGAATTCCTATGATTCTTGCCATTGACATTGGAAACACCAATATGGTTTTGGGTGGCTTTGCCGGAGAGGATTTGGCTTTTGTTGCCAGAATTGCTACCGATGCCGCCAAAACAGAGGATGAATATGCTACCAAAATCCGTAGCGTTCTTGCTCTTCACGGAATAGAAAAAAGTGAGGTAAAAGGTGTGATTGTGTCCTCGGTGGTACCACCGCTCAATCACATCATCCAAAAAGCCATTCATATGCTTTATGGTATTGCAGTTGTTATGGTGGCACCCGGTATCAAGACGGGTATTTCCATTGTTTGCGATAATCCAGCAACGGTGGGTGCGGACTTAATTTGTGCTTGTGTGGCGGCGGACAACCTCTATGGTAGCCCTTCTTTGATTATCGATATGGGTACGGCTACCAAAATTATGGTGGTGGATAAGACCAGTTCTTTCATCGGTGTGTCTATCATTCCTGGTGTGAGCATTGCCTTAAAAGCATTGGCAAGTGGAACGGCCCAACTCCCCCAAATCAGTTTGGAGGCACCCAAATCGGTGATTGGTAAGAATACTGCTGATTGTATGCGTTCCGGTGCGGTATTTGGCCACGCATCGATGTTGGATGGAATGATAGACCGTTTCTGTGAGGAAATGGGGGAAGAACTTCCGGTAATTGCTACCGGTGGCTTTTCCGCTACGATTATTCCCCATTGTAAGCATCAGATTACCGTGGATGAAGATTTGGTTTTAAAGGGACTATATATCCTTTACCAAAAGAATAAAGCAGAATAAAATTCCATCAAAGTTCCGGCAAAAAGGATGGCTCCCCAACTGACCGCTTGGCAGAAAGGGGGATTGTCTATGCCCAAAGTTTGGTGTTTATTATATAAAAATCATCAGCATCGTATTCGTAAGAAACGAGAGCAAGGAGGAATTTTTATGAAAAAGAATGTATCAACAAAAACTATGGTTTTAACCGCAGTGCTTACAGCGATTGTCATTGTTTTGCAGTTGTTGGGTGCCAGTATTAAGTTTGGACCTTTTTCCATTTCCCTGGTATTGTTACCCATTGTCATTGGCGCGGCAACCTGTGGAATCGGCGCGGGAGCATGGCTCGGCTTGGTCTTTGGCGCTGTTGTACTGATGACCGATGCCGGTGCTTTTTTGGCAATCAATGTACCCGGAACCGTCATCACCGTTATGGTAAAAGGAATTTTGTGCGGTACTATGGCAGGTGTGGTATATGGGCTGGTCAGCCGCCTGAACCGTTATCTTGCCGTTGCTGCTGCGGCGCTGATATGCCCCGTGGTAAATACCGGTATCTTCCTTTTAGGTTGTCTGGCTTTCTTTATGGAAGCGGTGACCGGTTGGGCGGCAGCAGCAGGTCTTGGCGGAAACGTGGGACAGTATATGTTGGTAGGGCTTGTGGGTGTAAACTTTTTATTTGAACTTGGCACCAATATCATTTTAAGTCCCGTGATTGTAAGACTGTTGCAAATTAAGAATAAGAACTAAAAAAATGCACTATCTTCCCGATGAAAAAGGGAAGATAGTGCATTGTCTTTATAGAGGAAAAAGGATAGGTTGAGTTTGCAAAGCAACCCCAATTTTTTCTATTTGGTAAAAGGATTTCGGTTTTCGCCGCCCCTACCCATTTGCATCTTTCCCAAATCGTTAAGATTGATAGAAGAAGCGTCAATCAGGGCAGAACTGTCGTTCTTTTGTTCTTCATCCGTTGCAGGGATTGTCCCTGCCAACTGTCCGGCAATACTTTCTCCCCGTAGTTTTACGGTGCGATACAAGGCATCAATGCCGGTCAGATATTCTTCGTAAGAGTAAAAAGCCGTGGGGTCGGTTTCCACCAGAGAACTGATGGCATTTTTGGTTCTTTCATAAAAACGGTCAAAACCGCCGCCTTCTATATATTCTTCTACCAAAACTTTCAGGTAGTGGTGGTAAAGGTCTTTATAATTCTGGTTTGCAAGAAGTGCGTCAAAGAACTTGGTTCCGGAAAACGGTGTGTCAATGGCATCGTTGATGATAGAAGTGGCATTTCCGCCATTCATACCACCTAATGCCAGGTTGTAGTCCCAGGGAAGCAGGTTTAGTCTCCCGTTGTATTCGTAAAGGTAATAGTTGTGTGCCATATTACCGGAAAGACTGTCCTGGTTTACCGAGAAAACGTGTACTGCCATATATTTTACCAAGTTCTCAATATCCATATACTCTTCCAGTTGGTTTCCCTCTGCGATGTTTTTAAGGGCAGTAACCACTTTTTGATGTTGTGCCTCTGTGGTATCGTTGACGGAACCATTCCATATGGATTGATAACTTTCAAGATTATCATCGGTATAATTTAGGTTAGAACCGCCGTCTCTGTTACCAAAAATGCCGCCGCCCATACCCATACCGCCTTGCCGTTTTCCCATTCCCTCGGGCATAGCAGGTCTTTCACCGGAGAAGTTTCCGCCCTCGGGCATCGTAGGTCTGTCAGCAGGCGGCTCTGCACCCTCGGGCATAGTGGACATATCTGCGGGAGGATTAGCCCCCTCGGGCATAGCAGGTCTTTCACCGGAGAAGTTTCTACCCTCGGGCATAGCGGGTCTTTCGCCAGAGAAGTTTCCTCCCTCCGGTTTGAATTTGCCTTGTGCGCCATCGGGCATTTCCCAATTTTGATTGCCGGGCATCTGTCCTTGTGGTTTGCCATCGCCAAAATCCATACTGTCCGGCTTATAAAGGGCACCGTTCGCGCTACCGTAGTTCCGTAAAAGGAAACTGTCTTCTACGGCTTCCAGCGCCAGATACAATCCCCAGTATTCACCGTTCACGGAAATTTTGGCGTAGTTGTATAAAGGGGCATCTGCACCTAAATAAGCAAACATATCATAAATCAATGCTTCTTTCATATAGGTGGTATCTGCAAAACTGTTGTTCAGTACCAATTTATCAAGACCAAAGCAGGTTTGCCCATCCACAAACTGGTCAAATTCCAGTTTAAAACTGTATCGGTCGGTGTCAGGGTTGTTGGCAATGGAAGAAAGGCTGGTGTTCCCCTTGGGACGGATTCCTACCTGATAAAAGGTTTGACCGGCGACGGTGACATCGCATTTTTGATATTCTTCGTTTAAAGCGTTTTCCTTTAAAGATTGCCAATCGTCGGGGTCAATCTGGATTTGAATATCCAAAACCTCATCGGTGTTAAAAAGCATATTTTGATATTGTGTGGAAAGATGATCGGCTTTTAAAAATGCGGATAAGGTGTCAGAAAAGCAAACTGCTAAAAGACAAAGAAGGACCAGCATAGCCAATAATCCAATTACAATTTTTCCAATATGTTTATTTGTAATCATAGCATTTCTCCCTTAAGACATATATTCTCCGTTGTAACTTACCAAGGTAGCACAAGCCACGCCTTCCAATTTGGAGATTTGGTTCACAAAGGTTGTGTTTGCATCTTTGGTGCGAATTTCTACGGTCAGTTCCATACCATCTGCGGTGATGGTTTTGGTTTTCACGATTTGTTTGGAGACAGTTTCGGAAAGGATCTGCAATGCAGATGTTTCTGCATCTTCGTGATCGCATTGTAAAACCAGAATATAAGGGGTATTGTGCACCTTACGACTGGCTAAAATCCAAAGAATAAGTCCAATGAATAAAGAGCCGATGATAGCCAAAGGAATCATTCCGGCACCAATCACAATACCCGCAGCAATTGCCCAGAAAAGATAGACGATTTCCATCGGTTCTTTGATAGCGGCACGGAAACGAACGATAGACAATGCACCCACCATACCAAGGGAAAGCACTACATTGGAAGTTACCGCCATAATCACTAAGGTAGTCACCAAAGAAAGCCCCACCAAAGCAAGAGAAAAGCCGGTAGAGTACATCACGCCGGCAAAGGTCTTTTTGTAAACCCAAAAGATGAACAAGCCAACGCAAAGGGATACCAACATCCCGATACAAACATCAAGCAAAGAAAATTGTGTTACACTATCTAAGAAACTTGATTTAAAAATGTCTTGAAAAGTCATAAAAATCTCCATTCCGCCGCCACACGTCGGCACAAATAGTAATGAAAGTTCTCTTATCCGTGTGGCAAGGAAAGATAAGAGATTTTTACGCCCATGTGCGTTTCTTGGCTTTATCCAAGAAAATTTCGCACGGGCAATCAAATCCGCCGGAGGCATTAACGGGAAAGGAACTTTCACGTTAATCCTCCTTAAAATTTATTAGCCGAATCTCCGGCAAGTGGCGTACTTGGAATATGACGTCTGCCGGACGCCATCGGTTTGAATCAGTTTTGCAATTACATCGGGTAAATACCCATCGTATTTTACCTCTAAAATTACATCGCCGGTATTGTCCATAGCCTCTACATCACGTAGTGGACTATCAAAAAAATTACCGCTCATTGGTATGCTAACATTGTAAAGGAAAAATATGAAAATATTATGAAGAAACTATAAAAAATTTGCAAATAATTCATTTGGTGTTTGACAAGGTTATGGGAATAAGGTAATATAAAATGGTAACTTGCAGGACAAGGAGGAAGAACCTTTGAAGATTTATCAAAATATCAAAGAACTCATCGGCGGGACCCCGCTTTTACAACTGAACAATTATCAAAAAGCCCAGGGAATTCCTGCAACGATTCTGGGTAAATTAGAGTATTTCAATCCGGCAGGCAGTGTGAAAGACCGTGTTGCAAAAAATATGTTAGATGTGGCAGAAGAGGAGGGCAGATTAAACCCCGGCTCTGTGATTATCGAACCTACCAGCGGTAACACCGGTATCGGTCTTGCATCATTAGCATCCGCAAGAGGCTATCGTATGATCCTGACAATGCCGGAAACCATGAGTATAGAAAGAAGAAATCTTTTAAAAGCCTATGGTGCAGAAATCGTGCTTACTGATGGTGCAAAAGGAATGGCAGGTGCCATTCAAAAGGCAGAAGAATTAGCCAAAGAAATACCGGACAGTTTTATTCCCGGTCAGTTTGTAAATCCGGCAAATCCGGACGCCCATTATCAAACTACCGGACCGGAAATCTGGAATGATACCGATGGTAAGGTGGATATCTTCATTGCCGGTGTGGGTACCGGCGGAACCATTTCCGGCATTGGTAAATATTTAAAAGAAAAAAATCCTGCCATCCAAATCGTTGCAGTAGAACCCACAGGCTCTCCGGTACTTTCCCAAGGGAAAGCCGGTAGCCACGGTTTGCAAGGTATTGGTGCAGGTTTTGTGCCGGAAACCTTAGATACCCAAATTTATGATGAAGTTATCACCGTAAAAGAAGAAGATGCTTACTCTGCCGGAAAACTGATGGCACAAAAAGAGGGTATCTTGGTTGGTATCTCTGCCGGTGCGGCGCTTTGCGCCGCAGAAGAAGTGGCAAAACGCCCGGAAAACCAAGGTAAAACCATTGTGGTACTTTTGCCGGATACCGGTGAAAGATACCTGTCTACCCCTATGTTTCAAGAATAAAAAAATCTCCTTGCTATCAGCAAGGAGATTTTTTTATTCTTTTCTTACAGTTTCTGAATGGTTTCCATAATGTAATCCGCGAATTCTGCACCGGTACAGCCGGTATCACGGCCGGTAATGGTCAGTTTCTTTTCTTCATACATACAGATGTCCAGAGCACGCTCCAATTTCTTAGCACGGTCTGCATAACCGATGTGTTCCAATAGCATTACATCTGCACGGATAATGCTACAAGGGTCAGCGTACTTAGCACGGCCCTCTGCCACCATTCTGGGAGCACTACCGTGGATGGCTTCAAACATTGCATAGCGCTTACCAATGTTTGCGCTACCGGCAGTACCAACACCGCCTTGGAATTCAGCGGCTTCGTCCGTTAAGATATCACCGTAAAGGTTAGGCAGAACCAAAACCTGGAACTGGGTTCTCCGCTTGGGGTCTACCAGTTTTGCAGTCATAATATCAATGTACCAGTCGTCAAGTTCAATGCCGGGATAGTCTTTGGCAACTTCCTGACAGATACGAAGGAACTTACCGTCGGTGGTCTTTACTACGTTTGCCTTGGTAACAGCGGTAACACGGGTTTTGCCGGCTTTCTTTGCATATTCAAATGCTGCCTTGGCAATTCTCTCGCTACCCTCTTGGGTAGTGACGGTAAAGTCGATGGCTAAATCGTCATTGACATGAACACCCTTAGAACCTACGGCGTAAGCGCCCTCGGTATTTTCACGATAAAAAGTCCAGTCGATGCCTTGTTCCGGAACTTTAACGGGGCGAACGTTAGCAAACAGGTCAAGTTCTTTCCGCATGGCTACGTTAGCGCTTTCAATGTTGGGCCAGGGATCACCGGCACGGGGAGTGGTGGTAGGGCCTTTTAAGATAACGTGGCACTTTTTCAGTTCTTCTACCACATCATCCGGAAGCGCCTTGCCAACTTCGGCACGGTGTTCAATGGTACAACCGTCAATCACGTTAAAGGTGATGCGGCCTTTTTCTACTTCGTCCTTTAAAAGGAACTCTAAAATTCTCTGTGCTTCCGCGGTGATAGACGGACCAATGCCGTCACCGCCAACAACACCGATGACGATGTTATCTAACTTGTCATAGTCAATAAAATCTTTCTCGGCTTTCATTTTTTCAATTCTGTCAAATTGTTCGGTCAAAAGCGCAGCGAACTTCTCCTGTGCAACTTTAATTTCTTCTGCGTGGCTCATGGAAAACATCCTTTCTTATGCGTTATTCTTGGTATAGTTAAGCAATCCGCCGGCAATCAGCATATCCTTTTGGCGGTCGGAAAGTTCTACTTTAACAACAAAATCAAAACCTTTGGTTACATTAGTTACGGTGACGGTGTTTCCGTTTTGAATTTGTTCAATCACATTGGTCATAGACAGTTCATCCATCTGGTCAATCTTGTCATAGTCGGTCTCGTTCTGGAAGGTCATAGGAATGATGCCGGCATTGATTAAGTTTGCCATATGAATTCTTGCAAAGGATTTTACCATAACGGCTTTTACCCCTAAATAGAGAGGAGCAAGTGCCGCGTGTTCTCTGGAAGAACCCTGACCATAGTTGGAACCGCCAACGATAATACTCTTTTTCAGTTCCAGAGCACGGTCGTGGAACTTCTCGTCACAAACCGCAAAGCAGTATTCAGAAATCTTCGGGATATTAGACCGGAGCGGAAGAATTTTCGCGCCTGCCGGCATAATATGGTCGGTGGTGATGTTGTCCCCAACTTTTAAACTGCATTTTGCAGTAATTTCATCTGCCATAGGTTCGGAAACCGGGAAAGGTTTGATGTTGGGTCCGCGCAGAACTTCTACGCTGTCCATATCTGCCTCCGCAACCGGGGGAACAATCATATTATCATTGATAGTAAACCGCTTGGGTAACTTAAACTTTGGCATTTTGCCTAAGGTTCTGGGGTCAGTGAGGACACCGGTCAGGGCAGATGCGGCAGCCAGTTCCGGAGATACCAGATAAATCTGACCATCTTTGGTACCGGAGCGTCCTTCAAAGTTCCGGTTAAAGGTTCTAAGAGAAATACCCTTGGAATTGGGGGACTGTCCCATACCGATACAAGGTCCGCAAGCGCTTTCCAAAATTCTGGCACCGGCATCAATCAGGATAGACAACGCACCGTTTTCTGCCAACATATTAAGAACCTGCTTAGAACCGGGTGCAATGGAAAGGGATACATCCGGATGCACCGTCTTGCCCTTTAAGATGTGGGCAACCTTTAACATATCCAAAAGGGATGAATTGGTACAAGAACCAATACAAACCTGATCAATCTTCATAGGTCCGATTTCCTCTACGGATTTCACATTATCCGGGGAATGGGGACAAGCGGCAAGGGGAACCAACTCACTTAAATTGATATCTACCACTTCGTCATAAACTGCATCACTGTCCGCACAGAGGGGGGTGTAGTCTTCTTCTCTGCCTTGTGCCTTTAAGAACTGACGGGTAGTTTCATCAGAGGGGAAGATAGAGGTGGTAGCACCCAATTCTGCACCCATATTGGTGATGGTGGCACGTTCCGGAACCGAAAGGGTAGCAACGCCTTCACCGCAGTATTCAATAATTTTACCAACACCGCCTTTTACGGATAAACGGCGGAGTACTTCTAAGATAACATCTTTTGCTGCAACCCAGGAAGAAAGTTTACCGGTTAAGTTCACCTTTACAATCTTGGGACAGGTGATGTAGTAAGTACCGCCACCCATAGCAACAGCAACGTCCATACCGCCGGCACCAATGGCAATCATACCAATACCGCCGCCCGTGGGGGTGTGGCTGTCAGAACCGATTAAGGTCTTGCCGGGGATACCAAACCGTTCTAAGTGTACCTGATGACAGATACCATTACCGGGTCTGGAAAAATAAATACCATGCTTTTTGCAGACGCTACCAATAAAACGGTGGTCATCCGCGTTTTCAAAACCGCTCTGCAAGGTGTTATGGTCAAT
>JAZPYU010000045.1:0-3078 GCA_045544295.1 Ructibacterium sp.
ATTCAAAGGTCGGCGTTTGTATCATCTGATAGCCATTCTGGCGAAAAATTTTCCGCGCAATCGACTCTATATGAAATTTTTGATCCGCTTCTTCCCACAAAACATCCGCAAGTCCTTTGGGGGTATGGGTTACACGCTCATTTTTCATAGAAAATCACTCCAAGTCTACAATTTAAACAAGTTCTTTTCATTATAGCACTTTTCACTGATAACGTCAATAAAAAATTGTTGAAATTTAACGGTTTTTCGACAAATATTTCATTAAATATTTACCAGTATAAGACTTCTCACATTTCGCAACCTGTTCCGGGGTTCCGCAGGCAACAACTTCACCGCCACCATCGCCACCTTCCGGTCCCAAATCAATGATATAATCTGCTGTTTTGATAATATCAAGGTTATGCTCAATCACAACCACGGTATTGCCAACGTCTACCAGTTTTTGCAAGACCTCAACCAATTTATGAACATCCGCTGTATGCAGTCCGGTAGTAGGTTCATCCAGAATATAAATCGTCTTTCCTGTGCTTCTGCGACTTAACTCTGTTGCCAATTTTACACGTTGTGCTTCACCGCCGGATAAAGTTGTGGAAGGTTGTCCTATTTTGATATATCCAAGTCCTACATCATAAAGTGTCTGTAATTTCCGTTGAATTTTTGGAATATTCTCAAAGAAAGAACATCCTTCTTCCACCGTCATTTCAAGCACTTCGTGAATATTCTTTCCCTTGTAACGCACCTCCAGAGTTTCTCTGTTATAGCGCTTACCCTGACACACCTCACAAGGAACATAAACATCCGGCAAGAAATGCATCTCTATGCAGATGATACCATCACCGGAGCAGGCTTCACATCTGCCACCTTTGACATTAAAACTAAATCTTCCCTGCTTATAACCTCTTGCCTTTGCTTCCGGAGTCATCGCGAACAATTCCCGGATATCCCCAAAGAGTCCTGTATATGTCGCAGGGTTACTTCTTGGCGTTCTGCCAATGGGCGATTGGTCAATATCAATCACCTTATCAAGATTTTCCACACCATCGATACTTTTGAACTTTCCGGGATGCTTTTTGGCACCATTTAATTGATTTGCAAGTTCTTTATAAAGCACCTCGTTGATAAAGGAACTCTTACCACTTCCGGAAACCCCAGTCACACAGGTAAAGGTACCAAGCGGTAATTTTACATCAATATTTTTCAAGTTATTTTGTGCCGCACCTTTCACTTCCAAGAAGTTTCCATTACCTTTTCTACGATTTTCCGGCACAGGAATTTTTTTCTTTCCGCTAAGGTAGAGACCGGTTTCCGAAACCTCGCAAGCCATAATTTCTTTGGCATTTCCCTCTGCCACAATTTCTCCACCATGGATACCGGCACCGGGGCCAATATCAATGATATGGTCAGCCGCAAACATAGTATCTTCATCGTGTTCTACTACCAAAAGGGTGTTGCCCAAATCCCGCAGTTGCTTTAAGGTGACAATCAAACGGTCATTATCCCGTTGGTGCAAACCAATACTGGGTTCGTCAAGAATATAAACAACCCCCATCAAACTTGAACCAATCTGCGTCGCAAGACGAATTCTTTGTGCCTCACCGCCGGATAACGTACCGGCACTTCGGGAAAGGGTTAAATATTCCAGTCCCACATTAACCAAAAAACGAAGTCTTTCGTTGATTTCTTTTAAAATGTGCCGGGCAATCATCTTATCTTTATCAGACAATTTTTCAGAAAGCCCTGCAAAAAAAGTTTGCGCTTTGGCAATAGACATTTCCGTTACCTGATGAATATTCAATCCATCTATCGTAACGGCAAGGGTCTCTTTTTTCAATCGTGTTCCACCGCAATCCGGACAAGGCATATCAATCATATAACTCTCAATTTCCGCCTTTACCCAATCGGAATTGGTTTCTTTATAACGGCGTTCCAAATTATGAACAACCCCTTCAAAACGCGCATATTGTTCCCCTTTGGCAAATTTGCGTTCATAGGTTAATTTTATTTTTCCCCCTTGGGTACCATAAAGAATGACATTGAGAACATCCGGGGGTAATTCTTCCATAGGGGTATCCAAAGAAAACCCATAGTGTTTGGCAAGTCCCTCGTAGTACATTCTGGAAATACTTCCCTCTTCTGTTCCAGACCAACCGCTACCTAAAATTGCACCTTGATTGATGCTCAAACTTTTGTCAGGAATCACCAAATCCGGATTGATTTTTGCAATATTCCCAAGCCCGGTACAACTGGGACAAGCACCATAAGGCGTGTTAAACGAAAACATTCGGGGGGTCAATTCTTCCAGACTGATTCCGCAATCATCACAGGCATAATTTTGGCTAAAAAACAATTCTTCTCCCCCGACAATATCCACCAAAGCAATTCCATTTGCCATTTGTAGCGCTGTTTCCATAGAATCGGTCAGCCGTTTTTCCATTCCTTCTTTTACAACAAGTCGGTCAATCACAATCTCTATGGTGTGTTTCTTTTGTTTATCAAGTTTGGGGATTTCCTCACTTAATTCTATAATTTCACCATCCACACGTACACGAACAAACCCGTCACGCAGGGCATTTTGAAAAGTTTTTACATACTCTCCCTTTCTTCCTCTTGCAATGGGTGCCAAAATCTGAATTTTTGTTCTTTCCGGCAAGGATTTTACCACATCCACCATTTGGTCAATGGACTGCGGTTTGATTTCTTTTCCACATTTTGGACAATGAGGAACACCAATTCTAGCAAAAAGCAACCGAATATAGTCGTAAATCTCCGTTACCGTTCCAACGGTGGAACGGGGATTTTTGCTGGTGGTTTTCTGGTCAATGGAAATAGCCGGAGAAAGCCCCTCAATAGACTCTACATCCGGCTTTTCCATCTGTCCCAAAAACTGCCGGGCGTAGGCAGATAAAGATTCCACATATCGCCTTTGTCCTTCTGCATAAATGGTTTCAAATGCCAAAGAAGATTTTCCGGAACCGCTAAGTCCGGTTAAAACTACCAACTTATCTCTTGGAATTTTAACATCAATGTTTTTGAGGTTATTTTCTTTCGCACCTTTCACCACAATATATTTGCTTTCCA
>JAZPYU010000046.1:0-5161 GCA_045544295.1 Ructibacterium sp.
CCTTATGCCACGGGGTTTTCCACAGGTCTGTTTTTTGAAAAAACGGCGTTTTTTGGGACTTTTTGGGACAAAAAGGTTGACTTTTCCACAGAAAAGGTTTATAATATCTGCGAGTTTGTTTGAAATTTAACAAATAAACGACAAAAGAATATATGCTGGAAGGAAGTGAAGTTGGAAAATTAAGCATAACTTTTTTTAAAATTTTGGAGGTTTTATTTTGAGTTTAAAAAAGGGTAATATCAAGAGAATGATTGCAGTTATCTGCACGTTCATCGTAGTATCTACTTTTGCAATAATGCCGGCCTTTGCCACAGAAGAGCCTTGTGACTTCGGTCAACTCTACTGCATCATAAATGCCGACACTTTAAATGTTAGAGCATCTGCTTCCGTGGATGCAGAAATCCTTGCCACTTTACCTATTGGTACATATTCCAAAGTTAACTGGGTAGAGCCCGGCTGGGTTAATATCGCATACAACGGCGATGGTTTAATGGGCTTCGTTTCTGACGAGTTTGTTACCGTTCACATGGGTCCTATTCCTGAATTTGACAATGCCGGCGGTCGCGGTGTTATTGAAATTGCAAAACAATATTTGGGCGTCCCCTACGTTTATGGCGGAACTTCTCCCAACGGTTTTGATTGCAGCGGTTTTGTAAAATATGTTTACAAACAGTTAGGATACGATCTCTATCGTGTTGCTGCTGACCAGATGAAAAATGGCGTTGCCATTTCCAAGGAAAATTTAGCACCCGGTGATTTGATTGGCTTCTATAGCAGTCCGGGCGGTGGCTATATCGGTCATATCGGCATCTATGTTGGTGAAGATATGATGATTCACGCTCCCCGCACCGGTGACGTTGTAAAATTCACCAGCATTGCAGATGATACCTACCATGGTAAGCGCTTTGCCGGTGCAAGAAGAATTATTTACTAATAGAACACCAAAAAGACTCATATGATTTTCATCATATGAGTCTTTTTTTATTTTCCCTTATTTGCAACCGCAGTCGCAATCACTCTTCTCTCTTTTCCGCTGAGGCGGGAAAAATTCATCAATAGGGAAGCGGATATCATGGAAAAGACTACAAGGACTTTCTTCTGTTGCAGAAGAACATTCCTTAGTAGGAATGCAGTAGTCTATGGCATTGACCAAAAGTTGGCTGTCACGTTCCAGCCGTGCAATGAAGAACAATCCATAAGTTACCAATACCTGTCTTGCGCAATCATCTACTACCAAATCACTGCCAAAACAACTGCAAATATTTTCCGGGAAGATATTTTCTTTGTGATATCCATATCCGCAGCCGCAATCTTGTTCGCAGTCACAACCACAGTTGCAATCACAACATTCTTCCTCTGCGATTTTAGCCGTAAGCGCCACCGGTTCTACTACTTCCACTGTAACGGTAGGCATATTCACCTTCTGCCAGGTTTCTGCTATCTCGCTATTTTCATTGGGATTAAACTTAGAAGAAAATTGCTTGGAATTCCCCTCAGACCCATAAAGAATGATACGCTTATCATAGGTGGTTAAACCACGAACAATGGTGGGATTGGAAACCCCGCAGAATACCTCTAACGTAACACAGACAAAGAATTTCAGGTCAACGGAATAATACCCCCGCTGAAATGCCAAGGGTTCTACGTCGGTAAATACCCATATTACTTCCGCCTTTTTCAATTTAACATTAATGGCTCTATTAAGGAGCGCCTGTCCTTCTTCTGTCAGGTAAACCCTCTGGTCCGCCACACAGTCCCGGTCCCGACAAGAATCATAAACCTGACTGACATTGATGCAAACGGGTTCAGAAAATTCTTCTCTGCGCCGTTCTCTAGTTTCGCAAACTTCTGCCGCCGCATCAGCCAAAACCGCTTGCTCTTCCCCGGCATCTATGGTTCCGCCTTGGGGACAGCAAACCAAACATTCTTCTGCCCCTGACACACGATTCCGTCTGTCATATCTATCGCTCATATACATTTCCTCCTTCTTAAAGATAGCGGCAAAAAATCTGCCACCTCAGTATCATCATATGATTTCCCACCTGTTTGGTTCCTTTTCCCTTTCATTATGTAAACATTTTTATCCTTTGTTTTAAATTTATTGTGCAAATTGACCATTTTTTGTTGCAAATATTGTTTATTTTTCGGTTGAAATATCAAATTAAATCAAGTAAAATAAAGGAGTAAACCTAAAACAACAACATTGAGGTTTACCAGAAAACTATAAAACTTTTAGGAGGGCTGTCGTTTGAAACTTTATGACACATCTAACATTAAAAATTTTTGTTTATTAGGTCACGGTAATGCAGGTAAGACATCACTGGCTGAGGCTATTCTTTACACTTCCGGTAATATTGACCGGATGGGTAAAACCACAGATGGTAATACCGTTATGGATTTCGACCCGGAGGAAATCAAGCGAAAGTTCTCCATCAGTACCGCAATGGCATCTTGCGAATGGAACGGGGCTAAATTTAATATCATTGATACCCCCGGGTATTTCGATTTTGTTGGCGAAGTACAAAGTGCGGTTCGGGTTGCCGACGCTGCAATTATTGTATTGAGTGGTAAATCCGGTCTGACCGTTGGGGCTGAAAAGGCTTGGGATTATTGCGAAGAACGCGGTATTCCCCGTATCTTCTTTATCAACAAAGTTGACGATGAACGGGTGAATTTCCATGGCGTTCTGCAACAGTTAAAAGATAAATACGGCAAGAAAGTTGCTCCCTTCCAGTTGCCTATTCGCGAAGGGGAAAAGATTACCGGTTTTGTGAACATTGTGGAACGAGAGGCAAGAAAATTTGACGGCAATCGTACCATTACCGCAGAAATGCCAGCCGGTATGGCAGAGGAAATCGCACCTCTTCGGGATATGATTAACGAAGCAGTAGCAGAAACCTCCGAAGAATTGATGGAAAAATTCTTTGCCGGCGAGGAATTTACTCTGCCGGAAATGTACGAGGCACTCCGCTATGGCGTTGCTGCCGGCGATGTGGTTCCTGTTCTTTGTGGTAGTGCTTATAATAAGTTGGGAATTTCCTCTTTGATGAATGCAATACACGCATACTTCCCGGCTCCTGATAGCAGCGAAGGTTTCATCACCGGAACCAAAAAAGACGGTTCTTCTTCCCGTCTTAAAATTGATGTGGCTGACCCCCTTTCTGCGTTGGTATTTAAAACGGTAGCAGACCCCTATGTAGGAAAACTTTCTTACTTTAAAGTATTCTCCGGACAGATGACTCCGGACACCACCGTTTACAATATGAATAAAGACATCAACGAAAAGATTGGTAAAATTTATGTGGTTCAGGGCAAGAAACAGGTTGAGGTAGAACGGTTAAATGCCGGCGACATCGGTGCCGTTGCTAAACTGACCAAAACCGGTACCGGAGATACCTTGAGCGGTCTTAATCATCCCCTGCAATTAGATGGCATTGCCTTTTCCAAGCCTAATATGAGCCTTGCCGTTGTTCCTAAGGCAAAAGGTGATGAAGAAAAGATTGCACAAGGTTTAACTAAATTGATGGAAGAAGACAAAACATTTGTCCTGGAAAACAATAAAGAAACCCGTCAGCAAATCTTAAAAGGTCTTGGCGACCAGCATATTGACGTGATTGTCAGCAAGTTAAAGAATAAATTCGGGGTGGAAATCTCCTTTGAAAAGCCAAAAGTTGCTTATCGGGAAGCCATCCGCAAAAAGGTTAAAGTTGAGGGCAAACATAAGAAACAATCCGGGGGTCATGGTCAATACGGTCACGTCTGGATTGAATTTGAGCCGGGTGAGGTTGATGGCTTGACCTTTGAAGAAAAGGTATTCGGCGGCAGCGTTCCCAAGGGGTACTTCCCGGCAGTAGAAAAAGGCCTTTTGGAATCTATGCAGCAAGGTGTTCTTGCCGGCTACCCGATGGTATCCTTAAAGGCAACTTTAGTGGATGGTTCTTATCACGATGTGGACTCTTCCGAAATGGCATTTAAAATTGCCGCAAATCTTGCTTATAAAGCAGGTATGGAACAAGCATCTCCTGTCCTCTTAGAACCCATCGGTCATTTGACCGTTACCGTTCCGGACAGTTACACCGGCGACATCATCGGTGATATCAACAAACGCCGTGGCCAAATGCTGGGTATGGAACCCTGCGGTGCCGGTATGACCAAGATTGAGGGTGAAGTTCCTATGGCAGAAATGCACACCTATGCATCTGATCTGCGGAGCATCACCCAAGCCCGTGGCTCCTTTACCTTTGACTTTGACCGGTATCAGGATGCACCCCAAAACATTGTAGATAAAATAATTGCAGAAAGTAAAAAAGACTAATCCAAATAGCGGAAACGAAAATTCGTTTCCGCTATTTTTTTGCGATTCGTGAATCGCCCCTACGATAAACCGCACGGAAACACACATTGTAGGGGAGGGTCTCTGCGCCCTCCCGTCGCCTTTGTGTATTCTTCACGGGAGGGGATGGAACCTCTCCCCTACAAAATATCGGTTTAACAATATCCCATAGGGAATGCATTTTCCACCGCCTTTTCTCATATACTGAATGGAAAAGGACGGTGGTAATTGATGCGAAAAACTCTTATCTTCTTTCTTCTTTTTTCTCTGTTTCTTCGCTCTTCTGTCTTGGCACAGACCTCTGTTTCTGCCCAGGCGGCGTTGGTATTGGAGCAATCAACCGGAAGAGTTTTATATGAGAAAAATGCAGATAGTAAATTACCTATGGCAAGTACCACCAAAATCATCACCGCACTGGTAACATTAGAGTCCGGTGCTGATTTAGACGAACCATTTACCATTTCCTCTACCGCCGCAGGGGTAGAGGGTTCCAGTATGTACTTAGAAGCGGGAGAAACTATGACTCTTCGGGAACTTCTTTACGGCTTGATGCTATCATCCGGCAACGATGCCGCCGTTGCCATTGCCGAACGGTTAGGCGGTCTTTCTTCCTTTGTGGATTTGATGAACCAAACAGCAAAAAAATTAGGGGCAAACCATACCCATTTTACCAACCCCAACGGCCTCCCTGATGAAAACCACTACTCCACTGCCCGAGATATGGCAATCATCACTGCCCACGCACTCAACAACCCTACATTTCAGGAAATTGTCTCTACCAAAACCTTTACCGTTGCAGGCAAGGAGCTTACTTCTTACGTTGCTGAC
>JAZPYU010000047.1:0-1910 GCA_045544295.1 Ructibacterium sp.
ACATGGCTACGATCCGACTTGTGTGGGTACTGTATGGAACTTCCGGTTCATCTAATTGACCCTCGTAGGAACGAAGAAGTTCTACCAAAATATTGATTAAGTACACTTTGAGTAAGGTTTCATATTCCGGTTTTTGCTCCATTGCTTCTTTTTCTATGGTATAAAGCAAATCTTTTATTTTAGCATAAGAAGCATTTTGATTATTTAATTTATTGTCTGGGTTTTTCTTTCGGTTTAAAAAGACTTTGAGTAATTCGTTGCCGGAAATCCCGAAATTATTAGACCAAATAAACCGAGGTTCAAAGTGAATGTTCAAAAAATGGGTTGCAGAGTTTAATTCTTTTAACCAATGATATTCATCCGTACTGAAAAAAAAGATATCCCCGGCTTGAAATTGAAATTCTGTGGCGTTGGTAGCATAAATGCCACTTCCGTTCAGAACCATAGTGATTTCAAAAGCGGTGTGGTGGTGTTCGTAAAACGCACTTTTTTCCGCCGGCATCCTGGAACGAAAAATAGAGAAAAGAGACTTTTCCCCGGAGAAAACAATATTGTTTATTGTTGATGGGGTAAGGTTATTCATAATCCACCTCACAGTTATATCATAATATATTTGACATATATCTTAAAATAATTGACGAAAAGAAACCTATATAATGCTATTATAAAACAAAAGATGATTAATGTCAAATATAGAAAAGAGGAAAATTTTTATGGCAAAAGCAGTAACTATGGGCGAGATTATGCTTCGGCTTTCTACCCCGAATTTTGAACGTTTTATTCAGGCAGACGAGTTTGATGTATGTTATGGCGGTGGTGAGGCAAACGTTGCAGTTTCCCTTGCAAACTATGGACATAGTGCAGAATTTGTAACCAAAGTCCCCAACAATCCTATTGGTGAATGTGCGGTTGCGGCGCTCCGGAAAATGAATGTAAAGACTGACAATATTGCCCGTGGCGGAGAAAGACTTGGTATTTATTTCTTAGAAACCGGTGCGGCAATGCGGGCTTCCAATGTGGTTTATGACAGAGCGCATTCGTCCATCTCTACTGCAAAAGCAGAAGATTTTGATTTTGATAAGATTTTTGATGGTTGTGACTGGTTCCACTTTACTGGAATTACCCCTGCGGTATCTGATGAGGCGGCTATTTTAACCGAGGAAGCATTAAAAGCAGCAAAGAAGAAGGGTGTTAAAGTGTCCTGTGACCTTAATTTCCGGAAAAAGTTGTGGTCCAGCGAAAAGGCACAAAAGGTTATGTCTAACCTGATGCAATATGTTGATGTATGTATCGGTAACGAGGAAGATGCAGAAAAAGTTTTAGGTTTTAAACCCGGTCAAACCGATGTAACCAGTGGTGAACTGGAACTTGCCGGATACAAGAGTATCTTTGAGCAGATGGTAGAAAAGTTTAACTTTGAATATGTGATTTCTTCTCTCCGTGTTTCTCATTCTGCATCTGATAACGGTTGGTCTGCTTGTATTTATGCAAGAGATACCAAAGAGTTCTATCATTCCAGAGAATATCGGATTACGCCGATTGTAGACAGAGTAGGTGGCGGTGACAGTTTTGCCGGCGGTGTTATCTGTGGTTTCTTAGATGGAAAAGATTTCAAAAGTGCCCTGGAATTTGGTGTAGCGGCTTCTGCATTAAAGCACACTATTCCTGGTGATATGAATATGGTTACCCGTGCAGAAGTTGATAATCTGGTTGGCGGCGATGGTAGCGGTCGTGTACAGAGATAGGAGAAAAAAGATGAATATTTTAAAAGAAATTTCTAACATTGGTATTATTCCTGTTATCAAAATTAACGATGCTGCAAAGGCAGTTCCCCTTGCCAAAGCATTAATCGATGGCGGTTTGAATGCAGCAGAGGTTACTTTTAGAACCGATGCAGCAGAGGATGCCAT
>JAZPYU010000048.1:0-13166 GCA_045544295.1 Ructibacterium sp.
GGTTGGGGTCTTGGTTATTTTGGTATGCCCCATATTATTGTAAGGTTTATGGCAATTGAAAAGCCTTCTATGGTAAAGAAATCTGCAACCGTTGCTATCGTTTGGGTTGTTCTTTCTCTGGCAGCAGCCGTTATGATTGCTTATCTCGGTAGAATGTTTGTATATTCTAATGGTACGGATCTTTCCGAGGTGCTTTTGGCAGAGGGTAAACAGTCTTTAATCTTTGTAGAACTTGCCCGTGATGTATTCCCCGCATTTATTGCAGGTTTGCTTCTTGCGGCAATCATTGCGGCGTCTATGTCTACCGCAGATTCTCAGTTGTTGGTTGCTGCATCTTCTTTTGCCAGTGACTTGTATAAGCCGATCATTAGAAAGAATGCTTCCAACAAGGAGATGCTTTGGGTAAGCCGTATCATTGTTATGGTGATTGCGGTGGTTGCTTTCTTTATTGCAAGTAGTAAAGGTAAAGCGGCTCAGGCAATTATGGATTTGGTATCCAATGCTTGGGGTATCTTTGGTGCCGCTTTTGGTCCGGTTGTATTACTGTCTCTCTTCTGGAAGAGATTTACATACAAAGGCGCCGTTGCCGGCATCTTAGTTGGTGCTATTGTGGATATGGCTTGGTTGTGGATCCCGGTTTCCGGTGGTGCGGCGCTTACCGCTATTACTGGCGTTTATGAAATTATCCCCGGATTTATTCTTGGTGGTCTTGCAGCGATTGTTGTGACACTTCTTGATAAGAAACCTTCTTTAGAAGTTGCAGAAATCTTTGCAAAGGCAACGGATAATAGTATTGATGACTAAAAAAGTAAAAACAAAAAGGCTGTTACAACAGCCTTTTTTATTTTATTTTTCTGTTGCAAAAAAACCGTAAGATGTTATAATAGAAAATAGAAAAACTTAATCATCTTCTGGGAACCAAATATGAAAATTACCATAGATGTGGCAACTGCCGGAATTGAAAACGGAGAAATCAGTGCATATATCATCTATCGTCTTGATGCTTGCCGGACTTTTTGATTTTGAAGATGATGGGTAAGAGCGGAAGTCCGGCACAATGAGGGCAATTATGCCTTCCTATAGATTGATTATGTGGGGGAAGTATGGAGAAAAGAAATAAACAGTTACGTTGGACAAAACTTGATAATGCGGCAAAGATTTACCCTGCGGCAAGACGCAAAAACTGGAGTAATGTCTTCCGGCAATCGGCAACGCTGACAGAGGTAGTGGATAAAGAGGTGCTTTCTTCAGCACTTTCCGTTGTTGTAAAAAGATTTCCAACGATTGCATCAAGACTTAGAAAAGGTGCCTTCTGGTATTATCTTCAGGAGGTTGAGGCTCCGCCGGAAATTATTGATGAATATAGTTATCCTCTCACTTTTATGAGCAGAAAAGAAATGCGGAAGTGTGCTTTTCGTGTGATAATATATAAGAATCGTATTGCGGTTGAACTCTTTCATTCTCTTACAGACGGCACGGGTGCACTTGTGTTTTTAAAAAATTTACTTGCGGAATATTTAGAACAAAAATATAAGATATCCATTCCTTTGGAGTTTGGAATCGTGGACAGAAAGCAAAAACCCATAGAGGAAGAAATGGAAGACCATTTTTTGAAGATTGCCGGTGATGTTTCTTTGTCCAGAAAGGATACAAACGCCTGGCGTATGAGCGGCGAACCGGAAACCCAAGGTTTTTTAAACCTTACCTGCTTTAAATTGCCGGTGCAAGAGGTTTTGGATAAAGCCCATACATATCATACAACCCTTACCATATTTTTAAGTGCCGTATTGATGAGAGCCCTTTTGGATTTACAAAAAGAGAAGACCCCTTTTTTGAAAAAACAAAAACGGATCAAGGTTCTGATTCCTGTCAATTTAAGGAACTTGTATCCCACCAATACATTAAGAAATTTCGCAATGTTTACCATTCCTGAAATAGATCCAAGACTTGGTGCATACACCTTTGAGGAAATCATAAAGGTGATTTATCACAAAATGGGAACAGAAATAACACAAAAACATATGAGTAGTGTTATTGCAACCAATGTGAATGATGAAAAAAATCTGTTTTTAAGAGTTGCTCCCTTACCACTTAAAAACGCGGTGATGAAGGCGGTGTTTGATAGTGTTGGCGAGAAAAAAGCCTGCCTGACCCTTTCTAATCTTGGCTTTATCAAACTTCCGGAAATTATGAAAACATATATCAAACGGATGGACTTTATTTTAGGGGTACAAGCGGCGGCACCATATAATTGCGGCGTGATATCCTATGATGACACAATCTATGTGAATTTCATAAGAAATATATGCCATCCGGAACTTGAAAGACATTTTTATCGTGTTCTAAAAGAGATGGGAATTGTGGCAACCCTGGAAAGTAACCGAAAGCGAGGGATGTAAGTGTATTGTATCAACTGTGGCGCAAACCTTGAAAACACAGAGAGCGTCTGTCCTCTTTGTGATACCAAAGTATACCACCCTGATTTTTTTGTTGCGGCACAGGAACCTTTGTATCCTGCTGACAGAATGCCAAAAATAAAGCATCATTCCAATGCTTTTAACGGGGCGATTATTATTTTGTTTTTAATCCCAATCGTGGTATCCTTTCTTGCAGATTTTCACTTTGACAGAAACCTCGGTTGGTTTGGATATGTCTTAGGTGCTATGTTATTGGGCTATATTGCATTGGCGCTGCCTATGTGGTTTACAAAACCCAATCCTGTTATATTTACGCCTTGTTTTTTTGCAGGTGCGATAGGCTATCTCTGTTATATCAATGATTTTACCGGCGGAGACTGGTTTTTGACTTTTGCTCTTCCGGTTGCAGGAGGGTTTGGAATTATCGCAACGGCGTTTGTAACCTTGCTTTATTACCTGAAAAAAGGAAAACTCTACGTTTGGGGCGGTGCATTTATCCTGATCGGTGCATTTGTTACACAGATAGAATATTTTATGTCTGTCACCTTTTCTATTAACTTTATGGGATGGTCTTTGTATCCCTTTGCAGTTTTTGTTTTGCTTGGGGTCTTTTTATTCTATCTTGCAATTCATAAAACCGCGCGGGAAACCATGGAAAGAAAACTATTCTTTTAATTTCTATAAGGAAAAGAGGTGCAGGAAATGGCAACGGAATTTGGAAGAAAACGGCGGTCAGATATTACTTTTTTAAATATTTTATTCTGCCTGCTTGTCATACTCATACATATCTCCTCTGAGGTTATTACCCAGATGGACCGTAGTCAGACTATGTATTGGACGGTGCTTGTGGCATCAAAACTTTCCGCTTTTGTAGTACAGGGGTTTATTCTCCTTAGCGGTGTAAAACTGTTCTTAAAAGCAGATAGCATCCGCTACGGGAAGTTTTATCTTTCCCGGATTACCTCGGTGGTTCTGCCTTACATTGCTTGGGTGTTTCTCTATTATCTGTACTTTTGTTCTAAGGACTATTTTGTTTTTTCCTGGGCGGAGTTAGGTCGCTTTATCCTGATAGGAGATTTATCCGCACATTTTTATTTTGTGGTAGTTATCGTTCAGTTTTATCTTTTGATGCCTCTTTGGGTGTTCTTGTTTAAAAAGGCAAACCCAACGGTAGTGCTTTTGATTAGTTTGATGATAACGGTAATCTGTGGTATGTCTTTGGACCAGATTTTAGCAACCATTTTTCCAAACCGGAGTTTCCAGCACCTGGATATTCTATTTCTAAGATATCTGGTGTATTGGGTAGCAGGATGTATGATAGGACTTCACTATCAGGAATTTAACCACTACCTGAGAAGAAGATGGCTGTGGATTACTGCTCTGTTTTTGGTTTGCGGTTTTATCAAAGCCTGGTTTACCGTCTATTTTGCTGGTGGCGGACCTGCCTGGATGGACCAAATTCATATTCTTTATTGTATTAGCGCCATTTTGTTTTTCTATATGTTGGCACAACTTTTTACCGAGGGCGGAGCATTTTTATTAAAACCCTTTTCCTGGTTGGATCGTTCTACTTATCATATTTATCTTATCCATTGCTTGGTGATTTTTATGACCAATGAGGTTATGACTGAGCATGGAATCACCAATCTTGCCACAAGATTTGGTTGGCGCGCCCTTGTTGCTTACCTTGGAAGTATCCTGCTTTGTCTGCTTTGGCAAGGAATAAAACAAATTTTAGCAAAGTTAATTCAAAAAACTTAATATTTTTCAAAACTTTTTTAAAAAAAGACTTGATTTTTAGCAAGAAATGGTGTATACTATTTCTTGTTGTATCGGGGTGTGGCTCAGTTTGGTAGAGTACCTGAATGGGGTTCAGGTGGCCGCTGGTTCGAATCCAGTCACTCCGACCAGAAAAAAGCACTTCTTCGGAAGTGCTTTTTTTAATTAAATCCGTCTTGCGACGGAATAAATTCACTATCGTGGATGAAATCACTTTGTGATGAAATCTTGCTTCGCAAGAATAAAAAGAAGGCTTTGATTTCATCCAAACTTGTTTGAGTTTTATCTATTACCTTGACGCAGATGAAATAGAAAAGGCTGAACGTGACAAACGTTCAGCCTTTTTGCATTGACAAATCTTAGGAAAACTCATATAATAATATGGTGACAAAATCTTGAATCAGAGGTAATTCCTATGGTATATGAAAATATTTTAGAAGCAATCGGCAATACGCCCCTTGTGAAGTTGAGAAAACTTTCCCCCAAAGACGGTGCGGATATCCTTGTCAAGGTAGAAGGGTTAAATGTAGGCGGTTCTATTAAAACAAGAACGGCCTACAATATGATTAAGGAAGCCGAAAAGCAAGGAAAGTTAAGCAAAGATACTATCATTGTGGAACCTACCAGCGGTAATCAGGGTATCGGTCTTGCTTTGGTTGGTGCAGTGTTAGGTTATCAAACCAAAATCATTATGCCCGACTCTGTGAGTGAGGAACGACGGCTTTTGGTACGTCACTACGGCGCGGAAGTGATTTTGGTTCACGATGGTGGCAATATCGGTGATTGTATTGACGAATGTCTGAAACTGGCATTAAAGATGGAGGCAGAAGACCCCAATGTTTTTGTGCCCCAACAGTTTGAAAACCCTGCAAACCCGCAAATTCAAAGGGAGCAAACCGGTAGAGAAATTTTAGCACAGGTGGCAGGTCCCATTCATGGCTTTTGTTCCGGCATCGGTACCGGTGGTACTATCACCGGTGTTGGTGAAACGTTAAAGGCGGAAAACCGGGATATGATCATCTGGGCAGTAGAACCTGAAAATGCAGCGATTTTATCCGGTGGTTCTATCGGTACCCATATCCAGATGGGAATTGGTGACGGTATCATCCCAAAAGTTTTAAATCAGGATATCATTGATGATATCTGCATTGTTAAGGACGAAGAAGCGATTCAGGTTTCCAAAGATTTGGCTAGTCAAGAGGGAATTATGTGCGGGATTTCCAGCGGTACAAATGTGGCTGCGGCAATGAAACTTGCCAAGAAACTTGGCAAAGGAAAGACGGTGGTTACAGTCCTTCCCGATACGGCAGAACGATACTTTTCTACGCCGCTTTTTGGAGAATAACAGATTTTTTGTGAATTTGAAGAAAGACAAGTTTTTGGACTTGTCTTTTTTTGCTGGCGTGATATAATGAAGGAAATAGAAGATAGGAGTGATTGTATGTACAAGTCCTTTTCTTTAAATGGTTCCTGGGAAATGAATTACCGGGAAGAAAAATATACGGATCAAGTCAATCCCTGGCAGGGTGGCGTCGTGATAGAAAATGCGGTGCCCGGCTACTGGGAGGATATGACGGCAGTTTTTAAAGAAGCACCTTTCGCTGAAAAATTGGTGATTACTCCGGAATATCAAGATCTTGCTTATCCTATGACCGGTTTGGTTTTGGATATGGTTCCGGATATGGTACTTCCTAATGTTGTAGGAAACTTTTTCTACCATAGAACTTTTGTGTATGAAAAAAGTCAGGGGCAGGAAGTGATTTATTTCAGCGGGGTACAAAACGCCGTTTCTGTCTGGATCAACGATGTTTTCTTAGGTCGGCATGAGGGTTACAGCACACCATTTTCTATGGAAATTCCAAAGGATGCTTTAAAAGACGGGGAAAACCATATTGTTCTGTCTGTATCCAATCATCTTTTGGCAGGATATGACGGACGTGGTGTTTCCGGCTTGACCAACCGTGCAGCCAATGAAGCAACCGGTGGCGTTACCGGCGATGTGGAAATCCGCAGTTATCAAACTCCTATCCGTGGTGCGGCTGTGTTGACTTCCAAGGACGGAAAAACCGCTTCGGTTGTGATAGAGGCAACCGAACCCTGCACCTTTGATTGGGAAGTTTTTGATGGGGAAACCGTGTTGAAAAAGGGAAAGGCAGAGGGTGACTTTGATTTTTCGACAGAAGGTTTAGAAAAATGGTTCCCGGAAAACCCCAAGTTATACGGTCTGCGGATTTTCAAAGATGGATATCAATTAGAACAGATTTTTGGCGTACGGCGTTTGAACGCAGATGAAGTACGTTTGTATTTGAATGATGTGACCTATTATCTGCGGGGAATTTGTGAACATTGCTATTTTCCGGAAACCATCCACCCCAATCATGATAAAAAATACTACGGAGAGATTATCTCCAAAGTCAAAGAATTGGGATTTAACTTTATTCGTTTCCATACATATATTCCAGAAGAGGAATATATGCAGGCGGCAGACGAACTGGGAATATTGGTACACGTGGAAAGCCCTAACAATACCACATTGGAAGAATGGAAACAAATCGTTGCCTTTTGCAGAAAGCACCCGTCTGTGGTGATTTATTGCTGTGGTAACGAACTGCGATTGGATGAAGCGTTTATTGATTTCCACGAAGAACTGGCAGATGTGGTACATCAGGAAACCGATGCACTGTTCTCGCCGCAAAGTGCTTTGCCGGGATTGGAATATGCTTTCCGGCCGGAGGATCAACCTTTTGTGGAGAATGCCTTGGAGGGGACAGAATTCTTACCCTTTGCTCACCATCCGGGAAGATTTGAAAAAATTCGTAAATTTTCCGATGTGTTTAACAGTTACTCTGTGGCAATGAACAGTTACTCCTATCACAAAGGAAACCCAAAGCGCTTGGACGCTTTCCAACCTATTTACCAAAGACCAAGACTTTGCCATGAAATCTGTATTGACGGTACCTTTACCGACCTTCGTTTAAAAGAACGATACCAAGGTCTGCGGGTGGGAGAGACCAAGATGTTTACCTCTTTGGAGGAACACTTAAAAGAAAAAGTTGTATTAGAAAAAGCCAACCTTTACTTTGAAAACTCTTGTCAATGGCAACGTCGTCTCCGGAAATATTGCTTTGAACATACTCGTATGAGCCGGAATTTAGCAGGTTATGACTTCTTAGGACCTATCGATACCCATTGGCATACCTTTGGTTATGACGTAGGAATGATGAATGAGTTTTATGAACTGAAACCGGGTGAAACTGTGGAGAACGTGCTCCGGTATAACAGTGCCTCGGTACTTCTCACCGATTTGGCTAAAAAAACTAACTTCACCGCGGGAGAGGACCTTGCTTTTTCTCTTTATCTTTCTCATTACTGCGGTAAGGATATTGCTAATGCGGAAATCAGCGTGGAATTGAAGATGGCAAAAGAAACGGTGAAAGAAAACTTCTCTGTTTCCGATATTAAAAACGGTGATATTTCCAAACTGATTGACTTTTCTTATAGACTTCCCATAGTGGAAAAGCCGGAAGAAATGCTTCTTCGCGTTACTTTGCAGGCAGAGGATGTTTCGGCAGAAAACCAATGGGAACTTTACCTTTTCCCGAAGATAGAAGAATTCTCAGCAGAAGGTATTGTGGTTGGAGAAAACCTGACCGCAGAGGAGTTGAAGGAACAGTTAAAAGCCGGAAAAACGGTTGTGATTTTCGGTAAGACGCCTTTCGTTACAAAACCCACATCCTTTAGAATTTCTCTTGCCGGTCGTACCGAGGGAAATCTGGCAACGGTGATTCATGACCATTCGCTCACTCGCGCATTGCCCCATCAGGGTTTTTGTGGTTGGCAGTTTGTGAACTTGATGGAAGACGGAGAGGCGGTTTGCTTTGATGATGACGCACCGTTTTCGCCCATTATCGAAGTGGTTTCTACACATAAACGTTTTATTCGTCAGGCGGCGCTCTTTGAATATAAGGCTTTTGAGGGAAAACTGTTGGTATGTAGCTTTAAGTTTGATGAAGCGGATCCGGCAGGAAGATGGCTGAAAGCAGAGATGCTTTCCTATGCTCAAAGCGGTGCATTTGCTCCTAAGGAGGAACTGACGGAGGAAGAATGGGAAAAACTTCTTTCTGTAGAGACGGTAGAGGTGGTAGGAAATCAAAACCTTGCATCTAACCCCAATGACAAAGCAGCAAGAAAAAAAGTAAAATAAAAAAATGGCAGTTCTACGAACTGCCATTTTTTATTATTCACTCACACGTTTTTCATCGTAATTCCGTATCACATCCATCAAATAAGCGCCGGCGGAAAAGACCATAGAAAATACCAATAATCCAAAGAATACCGAAGCCCAGAAGATAGGAATGTTCTGCCAGAAAATCATCACCACCACAATGGTGTATAAAATGACGGTAGTCGCCTTCCCATACCAATGGGAATAAACCACAATTTTGCGAAGGTATAAGATACCGCCGGTAATAATCATAGTAACCTCTTTGCAAAGAACCAAGGCCACCAACCAAAAAGGAAGGATTTCTGCCATAGAAAGGCAAATCAGCGCGGTAATTTGCATCAGTTTATCCACAAAGGGGTCATAGACTTTGCCAAAATTGGTGGTCATATTGTAATGTCGGGCTATGTAGCCGTCTACCACATCGGTCACGCCGGATAAAATAAAAACCATGGCGGCAAGAGGTAAGTTTTCTGTCCCAAGCACCAGATAGGCAAAGACCGGAACCAGAAAGAGTCTGGCAGTGGTGAGAAGGTTGGGTATCATAAATCTTCACCTCGCAATCCTTCTAAAAGATGATATATCTCTGGAAAAGTTTTCTTCAAGTTCAGAGGTTTCAGCCCTGGTGTGGTAAAACCATGGGTGGTATACCCAGTTGCAAGTAATGCTTCATCTTCTGCCCGCAGAATTTGATAGGCAAACTTACATTTGGCAACCCCAAGACTTTCTAAAGAAACCGCGATGGTAATTTCATCACCATAGACGGCACCTTGCAGGAACTTGCAATAACAGTCCGCCAAAGGAAGAAGAATCCCTTGTTTTTCAATGGCATTGTAAGAAAGACCGGTTTGTTTGAAAAACTCTGTTCGTCCTACTTCAAACCAGGGAAAGTATCGGGAATGGTGTACCACACCCATTTTGTCGGTTTCGCAATAGCGAACGGTTATCTTTGTTTTGAACATAGTAAAACCTCAATTTTTTTCATATCTCCATAAAAACATTATAATCTATGGATAGCCATAAAGTCAAGGTAAAAATAAAATAGAATTTGTCGAGATTATATATTGAAATTTACATTTTTCTGTGCTATACTGTCTTTATTGAAAACTTTTAGAAGTCTTGGAAAGAAGGTTGAAACCTGTGAAAATCAATGTAGTAAAAACAACAACCCCAAAAGAAAAACCCCAGATGGAAAATCTGCCTTTTGGTAAGTTCTTCTCAGACCATATGTTTGTGATGGATTATACCGTAGGTGAGGGCTGGCATGATGCCCGCATTATCCCTTATGGGCCTATTCAGTTGGACCCCTCTGCCATGGTGTTTCACTATGCACAGGAAATTTTTGAGGGTTTAAAGGCGTATAAGTCCAAAGACGGTGAAGTACGTTTATTCCGTCCCTATAAGAACTTTGAGCGTATGAATCTTTCTGCAGAACGTCTTGCCATTCCGGAACTGGATGTAGATTTCTGTGTGGAAGCGTTAAAGGAATTGGTTGCTCTTGACCAGGACTGGATTCCGGAGCAGGCAGGTGCCTCTTTGTATATTCGTCCCTTTATCATTGCAACCGATGAATATCTTGGGGTAAAGCCCTCTGATACATACAAGTTCTTTATCATCTGTTCTCCCAGTGGTCTTTACTATCCGGAAGGTCTTGCGCCGGTAAAAATTTATGTAGAAGATAACTATGTTCGTACTGTCCGCGGTGCTACCGGCTTTACCAAGACCGGCGGTAACTATGCAAGTAGTATCAAAGCCCAGGTAATTGCTCACGAACGTGGCTATTCTCAGGTACTGTGGCTGGACGGTGTAGAGAGAAAGTATATCGAAGAAGTTGGGGCTATGAACATCTTCTTTAAGATTGACGGCGAGGTTGTTACCCCTATGCTCAATGGTAGTATTTTGGGCGGTATCACCAGAATGTCAGCAGTGGAACTTCTGAAAAAGTGGGGCATCCCCGTTTCGGAACGTCGGATTTCCATTGATGAAGTGTATGAGGCATACCAAAATGGTAAACTGGAAGAATGTTTCGGTACCGGTACTGCCGCAATCATTTCTCCGGTTGGCGAACTCCGTTGGGGTGAGCACGTAATGAACATCAACAACAACCAAATCGGTGAAGTTACCCAGCGCATCTTTGATGCCATTACCGGTATCCAGAATGGCACCGTAGCCGATGAAATGGATTGGGTTGTAACCGTGAAATAAGAATTATTAAAAAGGAAAAACTCTCTCAAAGACTTTTTGAGAGAGTTTTTTGTAGGCAATAAAAAGGATATGAGTGGGTTTAAAATAATAATTATCTATTTGCAATTATTTTGCAAGTTTTGCAGTATCTAATGCAATCATCATTTCTTCGTCGGTAGGAATTACCAGAGTTCTGACAGTTGCATCTGCTGCGGAGATGTCCTTTTCTTCCCCGCGAACCTTATTCAGTTCCGGATCAACCTTGATGCCCATAAAGCCAAGACCATCGGTGATAGCAGCACGCATCATAGCGGTGTTCTCGCCGATACCTGCGGTGAATACAATAGCGTCTACGCCACCCATTGCAGCAGCATAAGCACCAACGTAACGTTTCACGCTATAAGCAAACATATCTAAAGCAAGTTGGGCTCTTTCATCACCTTCACCGGCTGCTTTTTCCAAGTCGCGGAAGTCACTGCTGATGCCGGAAATGCCCTGTACACCGGATTCTTTGTTCATCAAATCGTTGATGCCCTTAATGTCAAGATTTTCCTTTTCCATTAAAAAGGTTACAATAGCAGGGTCAATATCGCCACAACGGGTGCCCATACATACACCGGCAAGGGGGGTGAAGCCCATGGTGGTGTCTACGGATTTGCCACCATCAACTGCGGTAATGGAAGAACCATTGCCCAAGTGCAGAGTGATGATTTTAAGGTCTTCTGGATTCTTGCCAAGCATTTCTGCGGCTCTGCCGGAAACATATTTGTGAGAAGTTCCGTGGAAGCCATATCTTCTAATTTTGTGCTTGGTGTACATTTCGTAAGGAAGTGCATACATATATGCTTCCTTCGGCATAGTCTGGTGGAAAGCAGTATCAAATACGCCAACCTGAGGTACGCCGGGCATAATCTTGGAACAAGCCTCAATACCAATGATATTTGCGGGGTTGTGAAGCGGTGCAAGTTCTACACATTGTTGCAGTGCATCCATAACTTTATCGTCAATCACAACGGAACCGCTGAAGATTTCGCCGCCGTGTACCACTCTGTGACCTACGGCGTCAATTTCTTTCATATCGGAGATAACGCCAACTTCTTTGTCGGTCAGTGCTTCAATAACCATTTTGATTGCATCGGAATGGTCTTTCATTGCATCTTCCCGAACAAAGTTGTCTTTGCCGCTAACCTTTTGGGTCAGTTTTCCGTCAATGCCGATTCTTTCACAAAGACCTTTTGCCAATACCTGTTTGGTATCGATATCAATAAACTGATACTTTAAGGAAGAACTACCGGCGTTAATAACTAAGATTTTCATAATGATTCAGTCCTTTGCTTATAAATTTTTATTGCTCAGTTGCCTGCGCCTGTACACAGGTGATAGCAACAACACCAACGATATCTTCTGCACTACAACCACGAGAGAGGTCGTTAACCGGCTTTTTAATACCCTGGGTGATAGGTCCGTATGCTTCCGCTTTTGCCAGACGCTGGGTCAGTTTGTAAGCGATGTTACCAGCATTCAGGTCAGGGAAAATCAATACGTTTGCTTCACCGGCAATGTTGCTGCCCGGTGCCTTAGACTTACCAACAGAGGGAACGATAGCAGCATCAACCTGCAATTCGCCGTCTAACTGGATGTCAGGACGTTTTTCCTTTGCAAGTTTGGTAGCCAGTTGCATTTTGTCAACCAACTCAGATTTTGCACTGCCATATGTAGAATAAGAGAGCATAGCCACTTTGGGTTCTGCCTCAACCAGATTCTTAAAGGAAGCCGCACTGCTAATGGCGATTTCGGATACTGCATCAGCATCGGGGTTTTCGTTAAGACCTGCATCAGAATAAATAAAGGTACCCTTTTCACCATATTCACAATCCGGAACAACCATGACAAAGAATGCAGAAACAAGTTTTGTGCCGGGTGCAGTCTTTAAGATTTGCAGAGCTGGACGGAGTACGTTAGAGGTGGAGTTTACTGCACCTGCTACCATACCGTCTGCGTCGTTGTTCTCTACCATCATAACGCCATAGTACAAAGAGTTAAGCATGGTTTCTTTTGCCTGGTCAGGGGTAACACCCTTATTTTTTCTCATTTCATAAAATTTATTTGCGAAATCATCTAATTTATCAGATTTAGCAGGATCAATGATTTCAACTCCGGCAAGAGAAATATCACCGGCAGTTTCTTTAATTTTATCTGCGTTACCCAAAAGAACAATGTCGCAAATGTCTTTTTCTACAATGATGGATGCCGCTTTGATGGAACGGATATCCTCACCTTCTGCCAAAACGATTCTTTTTCTGTCTGCTTTGGCTCTTTCAATAGTTCTGTCTAAAAAATTACTCACAATCAATGCCTCCCAAAAATAAACTTATTTACTATTATACATTACTGCTTTGTGATTTTCAAGAGGAAAATGTCATAAATTGTATAATATTTCCGCAAAAATCTTGTACTTTTTTGTTTTGAAAGAAAAACAAAGAAAAACAAAGAAAAACAAAGAAAAACAAAGAAAAATGGTGCACCTTCGCAACGGGATATGAAACAGATTGTAAAAGAGTATA